>NZ_JBNGPA010000024.1:0-94543 GCF_050589845.1 Carboxylicivirga agarovorans
TTAAAACCACCTCCCCTCTCCTTCGTCGAGGTACTCCTCCTTGCCAGGAGGAGAGCTGATTTACAGCTTGCAAAACACTATATATGTGAATGTTTGAATCTTTTCGAACACTCGTGGGCGTTGCCCCTTGTTGTGATGTTTTAGGCCTTCAGCCTAAGAAATATCTTAGATACAAGCTGGTGTATTATGCTTATAGAAAAAAGCTGATAACTTCCTTAATAAGCTCTTTAGTTTAATTCTAATTTACCACAAAATTAAAATTTTCAGATTAGACCCAACTTTTGTATATGATGCAATAAAACGTGTACCCCGATTGTTACCAGGGCGTGTAATGTGGGATTAGACAAATGCTGGTATATAAAAAAGCGGCCCTAAGTGTTAACTTAAGGCCGCCCTGTTATATTAATAAATGCTATAACTTTTCAATAATAGCGTTTAAGGTAGCACTTGGGCGCATGGCCTTTGATGCTAATTCAAATACAGGAGCATAGTAGCCTCCTACATTAACGGCAGCACCTTGTGCAGCATTTAATTCATCTACAATTGTGTTTTCATTATCAGCCATTGCCTTGGCAACAGGTGTAAATATGGCTTTTAATTCAGCGTCCTTATCCTGATTTGCCAATGCCTGAGCCCAGTACATTGCCAGGTAGAAATGACTGCCCCTGTTATCCAGCTCATTCACTTTACGTGATGGTGACTTGCGATTGTCAAGCAGCATACCGGTTGCTTCGTCCAGTGTTTCGCCTAGTACCTTAGCCTTAGGATTATTACTATTGACACTTAAATGTTCCAATGACACTGCTAAAGCCAGGAACTCACCCAGTGAATCCCAACGCAGGTGTCCTTCGTATTCAAATTGCTGTACGTGTTTTGGAGCCGAGCCTCCTGCCCCTGTTTCGAATAAACCACCGCCATTCATCAATGGAACGATAGACAACATTTTGGCACTTGTTCCAACTTCCAGAATAGGGAACAAATCAGTTAAATAATCACGTAATACATTACCTGTAACAGAGATGGTATCTTCACCTTTAATGATACGTTCCAATGAAAAGCGTGTCGCATCAACGGGAGATAAAATATGGATCTCCAGGTTTGAAGTATCGTGCTCAGGCAGGTATTGATTCACTTTTTTGATCAACTGATTGTCATGGGCACGCTCTTCGTTTAACCAGAACACTGCCGGTGAGCCTGTAGCTTTGGCGCGGTTTACAGCTAGTTTCACCCAGTCACGAACAGGTGCATCTTTCACCTGGCACATGCGCCAGATATCACCTTCTTCAACTTTGTGTTCCAACAGAACTGTATTATCCTGATCGATTACTTTCACTGTACCGGCACTGGCTACCTGGAATGTTTTATCGTGTGAACCATATTCCTCAGCCTTTTGCGCCATCAAACCAACATTGGATACACTTCCCATGCTAGTTGGGTCAAAAGCACCATGTTTCTTACAGAAATCCATTGTTTCCTGGTAAACACCTGCATAAGAACGATCGGGAATAGTATAGATAGCATCCTGTGACTTACCTTCTGCGTTCCACATCTGTCCTGATGTGCGTATAGCAGCCGGCATAGACGCATCAATAATAACATCACTCGGCACATGCAGGTTGGTAATACCTTTATCAGAGTTAACCATGGCCAGGGCGGGTCGCTCACTGTAGCAGGCGTCGATAGCTGCAATAATCTCCTCTTTTTGTGAGGTAGGTAACTTCTCCAGCTTGGCATACAGATCACCTATACCATTGTTGGCTGATATTCCCAGCTCCTGGAACACACCGGCATACTTTTCAAACACTTCCTTAAAGAAAACCTCTACAACCTGACCAAAGATGATAGGATCAGAGACTTTCATCATGGTAGCTTTCAAGTGTACAGAGAATAGAATATTATCTTGTTTAGCCCTGTCAATAGCTGTTTCGAGGAAAGTACGAAGCGCCTTTTTACTCATTACTGCTGCATCAATGATCTCACCTTCCTGCAGTTCAACCTTTTCCTTCAAAACAGTAATAGTGTCATTAGCATCGTGTAATTCGATTCTTACACTGCCTGCCTTTTCTATGGTGGTTGATTGCTCACTACCAAAGAAATCACCTTCAGGCATGCTTAATACATTTGATTTGGAATCGGCTGACCATGCACCCATTGAGTGCGGATTCTTTTTGGCATAGTTCTTAACGGCGCGTGGAGCCCTTCGGTCACTGTTTCCTTCTCTTAAAACCGGATTAACGGCACTACCCTTAACCTTATCGTAACGAGCCTTAATAGCTTCTTCCTCCTCATTTTGCGGATCTTCAGGATAGTCTGGTAAGGCATAGCCTTTTTCCTGTAGTTCTTTGATAGCCGCCTGCATTTGAGGAATAGATGCACTGATATTAGGCAGCTTGATTATATTAGCTTCAGGTGTTTTAGCCAATTGTCCCAATTCTGCCAGTGCATCAGCGATACGCTGCTCTTCTGTCAGATGATCAGGGAAATTAGCAATAATACGACCAGCTAATGAAATATCACGGGTTTCAACTTCAACACCAGCTGACTTTGTGTAAGCCTCAATAATTGGCAAAAATGAATAAGTTGCCAAAGCCGGAGCTTCGTCCGTTTGGGTGTAAATAATCTTAGGGGTCTGTGTTCTCATTTTAAATTGTTATAAATGAATACGTGATTATACCAAAGATATCATTAAATGGCTGATATAAATTGTTTCTTCATCAATCATTCAGTAATACATTTGGCATTCTTGTAACATTTGACAAAGCAATGTGTTTAATGGAAACCTGCTTTATCAAGGTCACAATTTTAACTAAAGGATAATTGTTACTACAAAGCTATCTGATTAGCTTAACTAAGCACTGATATTAGTCATGTATATGCGACATATTAATACTTAATAATATGCTACACAACAGTTCATTGTATTACTAATTTTCCTTATTTATTCCAGGTCGAGATTAAATTCCTTTCTAAAGAGTGCCAGTGCCGGATTCTTTTCAGACATCACCTTGTATTTATCAGCCACTGTAAACGCTTTTTTCGGTCCGCTGTCCTCTTCCTGTGAAATTTCAAAACTTAATTCAATCCTTGCATTTTTAAGGCTTCGTCTTAAAAAGGAAATGATGGTAGAGCGCTCTTTGCCCAGCTCATGTTGTTGTGTTTGATTACGCAACTTGATGAGCAGCTTGTTTTCAGCTGTTAATACCGGTCGATGGTTTTTGTAAATGGTATGAATACGAGGTTGTCGCTCATACTGACGGGTAAATGCCCTCCAAACACCATCCAGCTTCTCCTGGTCGAATGCATCGTTCCAGGACATATCAATCGGCTCTTCTACCTTGACCTCTTCCTTTTTAGGCGAAGGTGTACCCGGTTGCTGTACCTTTTGTGCCAGGTTCTTAAGCGAAATAGACTTCAGGCCAACGCTACCACCTCCATTTACTTTTGGGGGCGGCGGAATTTTGGTTACACCACCTTTATTGCCGGAATTTTGTTGGGGAGTTTTTGTTGTTGGGGCCTTTGGCTGTACTTTACCTACCGTGATGATGGGTATCTCATCAGACGATTTTAGTTTTTTTTTTCGGTAACGATACGCGCCAGGCGGATAAGCGCAAACTCAATGTGTAAACGCTTGTTTTTTGCCGCCCTGTACTGTTGTTCACTGTCATTAATTATCTTCAGTGCTTCATACAGAAAGTCAACTGAACACTGGGCAGCCTGTTGCTGGTATTTTTCTTTAGTACTTTGTCCTACTTCAAGCAAATCGGCAGTTGATGCATCGCGACACATCAACAAATCACGCATATGGCTGTTTAATCCTGCCATAAAATGCTGCGCATCAAATCCTTTTAACAGGATTTCATTAAAAGTAAGTAAGCCTTGCTTATAATCTTCTGCCAGAAAGGCATCCGTCAGTTTAAAGTAATAGTCATAGTCCAGTACATTCAGGTTCTCAATAACCTGTTGATAGGATATTTCTTTACCTGAAAAAGCGACAATCTGATCGAATATGGATAAGGCGTCACGCATGGCTCCATCAGCCTTTTGCGCAATAACTGCCAAACCTTCCTCTTCAACTTTCACTCCTTCACTTTCTGATACATACTTCAGGTGTCCAACCGCATCAGCAATCGTAATTCGATTAAAATCAAATATCTGACAGCGTGATAAAATAGTAGGCAGTATCTTATGCTTTTCGGTAGTCGCTAAAATGAAAATAGCATGACGAGGTGGTTCCTCCAGTGTTTTCAAAAAGGCGTTAAAGGCAGCCTGTGATAACATGTGAACCTCGTCAATGATATAAACAGAATAACTTCCAAGCTGAGGCGGAACACGAACTTTGTCAATCAGGCTACGAATATCATCAACCGAGTTGTTACTGGCAGCATCCAGTTCGTGGATGTTGTATGAACGGTTGTCGTTAAATGACTGACATGATTCACATTCGTTACATGCTTCAAAATCATCGTTTATATTGGAACAGTTGATTGTTTTGGCAAAAATACGCGCACAGGTGGTTTTACCCACACCTCGCGAGCCACAGAACAAATACGCATGCGCCAGGTGACTGCTTTTAATAGCATTCTTTAGCGTGGTCGTAATATTGCCCTGCCCTACTACCGATCGAAATGTTGCCGGTCTGTATTTTCTTGCTGAAACAATGTATTCCATTCAGATAGAACTATAATTAAATTCTGCACGCAAATATATAATTTCTTTGAGCCCTTGCCAATTTGGAGCCCGAGAAGTTATTAACAAAGGGTATTAAAGTTCTGATGGGTGGATTGTATGGTGGTGATGTATAATTCCATACCTAAGCTATGGTATGTGTTTATAATTGCAGGGGCTGACTGTGGTAGTGCAGCCCCTGCAGGCTGGTGTGCGTTGCTTTGTTCTTCCACCGGCTTTACCGGTGGTCAATTTATTGCTTATAGTTATTCCTTCAGAGGGTGAGCAGGTCTTTATTCAAGGAGATCCAGAACCAGGTGATTGCTTTCATCTGCCGAACTTGATCCCACCCAAATATCAAATTGCCCGGGTTCACTTACCCATTGCAGGTCACTGTTGTAAAAGGCAAGCATTTCTTTATCGATGGTGAAGCTGAGCTGTTTAGTTTCACCTTTTTTAAGAGCAATTTTTTGAAAAGCTTTTAACTCCTTAACCGGTCGCGATATTGATGCTACTTTGTCCCTGATATACAATTGCACCACTTCTTCTCCAGCCATATCCCCCGTATTAGTGACATTCAGACTTACAGTCACTTTGCCATTCATCGCCATTTCAGAAGCACTTAAATGAACTTCAGAATAGGCATAGCTGGTATAACTCAAACCATATCCAAAGGGGTACAGTGGTGAATTGTCCACATCAATGTAAGACGACTTATAATCAGAGGGATGCTTTGCATCAAAGGGACGTCCCGTGTTTTTGGCATTATAAAAGACAGGTATTTGTCCAACATTCCTGGGGAATGACATGACTAATCTCGCTGATGGATTATAATCTCCTGCTATAATATCGGCAACAGCATGACCTGACATTAAACCAGGATACCAGGCCTCCACAATGGCATCGACATGTTGCGCTTCCCACGAAAGATCAAGAGGACGGCCATTGAACAAAACAAGGATAATGGGTTTACCTGTTTTTTTCAACGCCTTAAGCAAAGCACGCTGATTGCCCGGCAAACGGATATCTGTCCGACATGCAGCCTCGCCCGACCAATGATAATGCTCGCCCATAGCCACCAGGATAACATCACTTGAACCGGCAATTCCGACTGCTTCTGCAAAGCCATTTTCATCAGGTATATTGATGACTGACTCTTTCATGGTAGCTCTGTCAATTAAAGGTAAGTCAGTACCTTTGGCATAAGTCAACTTTACTGCTGAGCCCTTATACTTCTCCGTTAAACCTTCATACAAGGTAACGGACTTATCACGGTTCCCTTTTATGGCCCACTCGCCATTAAGGCTTTCGCGTTCTTTAATGAACGGTCCGACCAAAGCCACTTTTTTGCTTACATTCTTTTGCAAAGGCAGTGTATTGTTCTTATTCTTAAGTAATACAACCGAGCCCTTGGCTGCTTCATGAGCCAACTCCACATATTCAGGCTTCATCACCACCTTTTTTTCTCGTTCAGGATCACAATAACGATAGGGATCATCAAATAATCCAAGCAGGAATTTCATCTCCAGGATACGTGACACAGCAACATCGATCTGATCTTCAGAGATCTCCCCCTCTTCCACCAACTCTTTGAGGTGCGTCACAAAGGCCTCACTGATCATATCCATATCGATTCCTGCATCAAGACTTTGCTTAGCACCGTCTTTCAGGTTTTTGGCTACTCCATGTTCAACCAGCTCCATAATAGCTGTATAATCTGTCACGACCATACCGCCAAAATTCCATTGCTCGCGCAAAATATCTTTAAAGAGGTATTCATTGGCAGTACATGGCACGCCATTCAGATCATTAAAGGCCGTCATAAACGACGCTACACCAGCATCAACAGTTGCCTTAAAAGGTGGCAGATAAGTCTGGTACAGACTGTGATCTGACAAGTCGACCGTATGGTAATCGCGACCAGCCTGTGCCGCACCATAAGCAACAAAATGCTTGGCACATGCCATCATGGTATTTGCTTTGGACAGATCGCTGTAATGGCTGATGCCCTGAAAGCCTTTCACGCGGGCTTTTGCCACTTCAGACGCCAGGTAAACATCTTCGCCGGCCCCCTCCATAACCCGTCCCCATCGGGGATCACGACTTATATCTACCATCGGTGCAAAATTCCAGGCAACACCCGAAGCAGTTGCTTCTTCAGCAGCAGCCCGTGCAGTTTGTTCCATCAGATCCAGATCCCATGAACAGGCTTCAGCCATGGGTATTGGAAAGGTGGTTTCAAGGCCATGAATCACATCGGCGGCAAACAGCATTGGTATTTTAAGACGTGAATGCTTGAGGTTTTGCTCCTGTAGCATACGCACATGCTCAGCACCAAATACATTGAAAGTACTGCCGATCATTCCCCTTTTCAGGTATTCGCCCGACTGGTTATCACTAAGTGCTCCTGTTGTGGCAAAGTTCCCTGAATACTGGTTCATCTGCCCAATCTTCTCTTCTAAAGTCATCAGGCGCAATACAGAATCCACCCTGGCTTCAATGGTTTTGTCTCCACTGTAACTTACCCATTCAGTGCTGTTTTTATCAGCCTGACAGGCGGCCATCAGTATGGCCAAAACAAGTACGCTGTAATACTTAAGTATGTTTATCATCTTCATTTTGTCTATTGTTTTATGAGCCCTTAGCCTGAACCGGTAAACTCATCTTACTCTTCAATTGTAAAGCCAAGAGCCTGCAGACCCCTTTGTACATCATCGTTGGCCATAAACAGCTTCCATAGCAGTCCGCTTCGGTAATTTTCGATCATTACAGGTATAGGCCCCTGATCAATGGCCAGGTAACGGGGCGTATACCACCCGGCCTCATGGCTATAGGCGTCATACGGCCCATATTGCCCCACCAGTGAATCTGCTTCCATGTATAAATACTTTAATACTTTCATGGATTCTTCAGGAGTATAAGGAAATGAACTAAGTGCCGCTGTAGGTGTAATAACCCCCAGATCCATTTCACCAGGACAATGTCCGGCATAACCGTTCATAGAATAGCTTGAGGTTAAACCCCATTGCTTCTCACCATATCCTTTATACCCTTTGGGATTATCAACGCAATAGCGGTAATGCATGGTCGCATGATTACGTGTCAGTTCATGGTAATTGGCATATTGATCGCTTAAACCCTGAGGGTCTAGCCCCAGGTAAGAGTAATGCGCCCAAAATAAGGGACCGGTTGGTTTGTGTTCGTCACCATAGTAATTCAATACGCTTGGTAAGCCATAATAGGTCGAACCTTTAGTGATATTACCATTGGCTGTCCAGCCTTTGTGATAGACTGTTGGCTGTATAGGATGTGTAGGTGAAGAAGCTGCCAGTACATACATGATCAGGCATTCGTTGTATCCACTCACCCCAAAATTCATATCCCATCCATGGTTTGGCGACCAATGCCAGTACAATACATCTTCTCCACCTTTGGTATACCAATCCCACTCCACATCATGCCATAGCTGCTGAATATCTGCTACCAGTTGTTGCTCTTCGGCTGTACCTTCTTTAAAATATTCCGCCACTGTAAGCAGCCCTTGTATCATAAAAGCTGTCTCAACCAGGTCACCACCATCATCTTTGGCACTGAAAGGTTTTACTTTACCGGTATTGCCGTCCAGCCAATGTGGCCAGGCCCCGTGAAAGCGATCAGCATCTTTCAGGAAACGAACGATTTTTTGAAAGCGTTGAAAGGCCTCCTCACGACTGATAAACCCTCGCTCAACGCCTGATAGAATAGCCATGACACCAAAGCCAGAACCTCCCAGTGTTACCACATGGGCATCATTTTGAGGATATACGCCGTCTGTATGAATACGCTCACGGGCCATTCCACTATTGGGTTCAGCTCCTTCCCAGAAATATTGGAAGGTTTGATACTGAACCGTATCCAGCAACTGCTCATCGTTCCAATTACTCGCGTCGGAACCAGCTGTATCTGTTCGTTTATGCCCACAGCTATATAGGGCTGTCAGCACTATTAGTAAATATATAGATTTCATTGTTTTTATCTGTTTGTATCTTGCTTAATAAGTAAAGCCCAAAGTATTGAGCCCGTTTTGCACTTCAGGTGCCGACATAAATAAATCCCATAATAAGCCACTGCGATGATTCTCGATCATTAGGATGATTGGTCCCTGATCAATGCCAATATTAGATGTTGCATACCATTCGTCTTTGACGCTAAAGGCATCGTAGAACCCGTAAGGTCCCCAGAGACGATCTCCCATGGCATAGTAAAAATGCTTCATGGCTTCCATTGACTGATCGGGTGTAAATGGAAGGGATGAAAGTGCAGCTGTTGGAGTTATTACGCCTCTGTCGTTGGTTGGCGAATGTGCCGAATAGCCATTGTAACCATCACTGGCGGTCAAGCCCCAGCAACTGGCGCTGTAACCAATGTGTTTATTGGGATTTCTGACGCAGTGTTCCCGATTGATTAATGTATGATTGACCACTTGCTCCCAGTAACTTTCACCCTGGTTGCCGCTTAAGTTCCTTGGGTCCAGACCTAAAAAGGTATACTGCTCGAAGAACAGTGGTCCTCCATAATCGGGTCCGAGGGGTAATGTGATATCATAAAACGACTTACCATTGACGAACTTACCAGCTTTCCAACCTTGGTTGTATACCTCCTTTGTTATGCCATGAGTTGCCGATGATGCAGCCATAACATAGGTAATCAATGCTTCATTCCATCCCCTGATCGGATGATTCATTTCCCAGGCATAGTCAGGTGACCAGTGCCAATACAGCACATCCTGATTATTCTGCTGATACCAATCCCATTCAATATCTTCAAGAATGGTATTTATTTTATCGATAAGAGCTTTTTCTTCAGCTACCATAGCATCGAGGTATTGACGTACAGTCACTAATCCCATGGCCACAAATGATGTTTCAACCAAGTCACCCCCATTGTCCTTTTCACTGAAAGCAATAGCAGCTCCCGTTTCTCCATGCAGCCAATGAGACCAGGCGCCATGAAAGCGATCGGCCTTATCACCCAGAAAATGGATCATTGTGGTTAATCGCTCCACCCCTTCTGTATGTGTTATAAAACCACGTTTAATAGCAACAGGAATAGTCATTAAACCAAATCCGCTTGCACCAGAAGCCACAGTGTGACCTGATGTATTGCGTTCACGACTTAATCCGCTGACCGGATGCGCAAAATCCCAGAAATACCTGAACGTCTGCCTTTGCACTAATGTCAATAGCTCTTCATCACTTAACGGAGGGAACTTATTTGTCTCATCAAGGGTCGTAAACAGTTGAGTAGCATAACCGCTAAAGTTAGCACCGTCAGCACCTTCCAGTTGGTCTGAAATGGTGAGGTCGTAGCTTCTGTAGTAACTCAGTGGCGATTGGGTACTAATAGTTATCACCTGATCATTATCGGAGTAGGTAAAGGACAGTTCCGGGGCGATATCCCCTGTAACCTTAATAGCTGATTCCAGTGAACTGCGATCAACAGATTCACTGTAACGCATTGTAATATCCAGCGTTAAAGGCACGTCTTGTATAAAACCGGCGTGCGTTACATCGTTTTCGTTGATAAGCATGCTCTCCAATACCAATGTCCCCTGAATGGTCGTAAATTGGATGTCTGTGCCATCAAATTCACTGCCATTTTCACTCGTCAGTTCACTGCTAACTGTTAGCACGTAAGGGGTAAAATATGCCAGTTGATCAGCAGGTGTAATATTGACCACTTTATCATCGGATGACAGGCTGATATTAACCGGAACTAATTCACCTTCAGCTGATAGCTGAATGCTCTCATTTAACGATGATTCGTCAAGTGATTCAGAAAAAACAAGACGGATGATTGGTGATACACCTACATCTAAAATAGTATTGCCATCGGGGTCTATTTCCTGTGAATCAAAGTAGACCTTATTAAGGTTAAGCGGTGCTGACTGTTCATCCTTTTTACAGGCTAAAACCAGTAGTGCCAGTAAAATATAAATTGTGAATCTTCGGTTCATCGTTATCGTTTATCAATTAAGTTGTCGAGGCTTGAACTATTTCCCACCAAGCACCCAAAGGAAGAAAACGCAAAGGGCGCAAAGGATCATAACAATCGTCGGCATATTACGACCTTTGCGCTTCCCTAATCGGTGTTAGTATGAAATAATAACTTCAGACATCTTAGTCATTTGGTAATATACTGTTTATAAGGCACACCCATTATTGCTCATTGGCAATTATGGCTTTGATTTCGTCCTGGCTCAATGCCTTTTGGAAAATTCTCAGCTCATCATAGAGGCTCAGGTCCTCTTTATGATCCCATTCGCTAAAATGCGGACCTCCCGATGCGATATACAGGTCCTCGCAATTATCCCAGCTGATCGGTTCTCCCAGATCACCCTGAGAAACCACTTCTCCATCGATATAAACGGCTGCCGATGATTCGGAAATTGTTATTGCCACATGCACCCACTCTGTTGTTTGTGGGTTAATTGTTGCGGCTGCACCACCATCAAACCACTGATCGTAGCTACCATTACCAATATTCAGCTTAATGGTTTGAGCATCGTCACCACCTTCACGGAACAAACGGAAACCTGCCACACGGTTATTATTACTGCCTGACGGACTTGCTGATAAGATACCTGAACGCCCCTGTTGAGCAATATTATACCAGAAAGCAGCGGTCATTTCCCTTCCACTGAATACATCAGCCACCGGAAATGAGAGGCTTGCGCCTTCTGCTCCCTGATAGGCCGCACCAACAACACCATTCTCCTCAAAGCCAGGGAACCCGTTTATAGCTGCATTCTCTACAGATGCATGGTCCAAATAGTGATTCTGGAAGCTCATGTAGAATGATTCTCCGTAGAGCGGCTCAAAATCACCCATTTTAACTACACTGAAGCTAATGGTTTCAGACAATGTGCTTTTGCCGGTTTTATCCGTTCCTTCAATTTGCATGGTATAACTGCCGTTCTCCAATTTCAGGCCATGCCCCTGTAATGGTGCATAACGACGGTAGTCAGTAAAATCTGCAATGGTTTCAAGCACCTCATTATTGATACTTATCGTTACCTTGTCCAGCTCAATGTCATCCACCACTTCAAGCATTAGCGGAACAGGACTGTCAGCCGCTACAATCAGTTGGTCGCCATCCTGTGGAGACATTATTGTCACAACCGGTGCCAATTCATCAGTACCCGGTTCCTCGGGCCTTATGTCATCAATGCCATCATTACAAGCGGCAAAGCTCAATAAGATCCCAAGACTATATAAAATCGTTTTTATCGTATTCATTTTTCCAGCGTTTAAAGGATTAATTGTTGGCATGAGCTTTCAGATTAGGCAGCTGATCAAGTTGTGCCAGCGGGTATGGTAAAAACACCTTATCGGCATTAAATGCGCGAACACCGTCTGAGTCATCATAACGATCACTATAGCTCAATTCATCGTACCTGCTGTAACGAACCATATCGTAAAAGCGTGCTCCGTGCTCCATTGCCAGTTCAGCAAACTTCTCGTCCAGCACTTCCTGAAGTCCGGCACCACTTATGGCATCCAGACCCGCTCTTCTTCTCACTTCATTAAGGGCTGCATCGGCCGTCATAGCAGAACTGGATGCTCCGTTAACCAAGGCTTCAGCATGGATCAGTAAGACCTCGGCATAACGTATGAGGCTATAGTTTTTTCCATTACCATAATTGTTACGTCCCGGTGTTAGCTGATCAGTAGGTAAGTAATGCTTACCACTGGCAAAATTAGCACGCGGATAGTCCTGAATAATATCACCTGAAGGTGTAGCATTACTTATCCAGGCCGGCAATGTAGCATAAGCTGGATCAGCCTTTATTTCATTGATCCCTTTATTTGTAAACAATACACTGGTTTGCAAACGGGTATTGTCATCGCGGTCGAGCATGAACTTGATCCATTTTACGCTAGGCTCATAAAATCCCCAGCCCGCTTGTGCACCTTCCACTTTTGGTGTCCAGGTTTGTGGCCCGTAAAAACCAAATAAGTAGGTTTCCTGTGGCCCTGTACTCTGGTTATAGTCTGAAAATTGCAGTTCAAGCAAGCTTTCAGAAGACAGTTCACCCGGTTTTTTAAATAAGTTATAATAATCGTCGTACAGACTAAATTTACCCGAAGCGATAATCAGTGAAGTGGCATCAGCTACTTTCTGATATTCTTTCAATTCCAGGTTAACCATTGCTTTAATAGCCAGCGCTGTATAACGGGTTACACCACCCGGAACATCACTACGGTCGGCAGGAAGCATATCAGGCAAGTCAGGAATAGCTTCATCCATCAGGTCGGATACATATTGCATCACTTCGGCATAAGTTGACACATCTGTTAGCAGCATATCCGCCGGATCAGATGTTTCAGGAATCAGAATATCGCCCCAGGTGAGTGCCAGGTTGCGCAATAGCCATCCCTTGATCACCTTGGTTTCTGCAATATACTGGTCAGCATTGGGATTGCCCGAATGCTCGCGATACAATTCGATCTGCTCGACTGCATCAAACATACGAAAGATGGTGGTATACTCCAGCTGCCACAATGAATTATACATCCAGAAGCCCTGATCATACACGTAACGATCGGTCATAAAGAATGGTTGTTGATCGCCATATCCACCAGCGTTAACATCATCTCCTCTTACGGACATCAGAGGGATACCTTCCCACCCTCTTTTCATATAAAATTCTGAGTAGGCACCATAAAGCGGTAATATCATATCCTGAGAAACAGTATAATCCACATCTTCTGTGGGAACTCTGTTTTCAAAAGGCTCATCCAGGTTATCATGGCAAGACACTGCTGTAAGTACTACAAGGATCAGTGCCAGTTTTTTTATTATATCAATATTAATCAATTTCATGTCGAATTACATTTTACGATTAAAATTTCAGGTTTAAGCCGACGGTATATACAGCAGGTATTGGATGTACCTGGTTATCGATACCGTTACTCACCTCAGGACTGAAACCATTGTAGCTAAATACAGTCAATGGTCGTTCTGCTGTAAATGAAATACGTGCGTCCGGCATATTCGTGCCAAAGATCGTTTTATTGCGAAGGGTATAAGCCAACTGAATATTCTGAATCCGGAAGAAAGCACCGTCTTCAACCAAATAGTCACTCATCTTTTGGTTCCATCCTTTACGCAATCCTTTTGACGACGGGTATTTATTCGATGTACCCTCACCGTGCCAGCGGTTTTTAGCCAGATCAGCATCCCAGTTGGTATCATTGGTCCAGATAACTTCGCCACGCTTACGGTTCAGGATCTTATTTCCTGCCTGTCCCATAATGTTGGTCGTTAGCTGCAGATTCTTGTACTGAATACCAAGGTTGGCGCCATACATGACATCAGGAAAATAAGAGCCCAGTACAGTGCGGTCATTATCATCGATCACACCATAACCTTCTTCACCTTCTTTTTGCTGATCCTTATAGCGGAAATCTCCAGGCTCAAGTCCATTGGCTTTGGCAACAGGATCAGCATCAATTTCAGCCTGATTTTGATACACACCGTCTACTTCCCAGCCATAAAAAGCCATTAGCGGCTCACCAACCATGGTACGCTGACGGAATTCGGCTGTACCACCATCAATGTATTCCTGGCCAAAGAGCTCACGCACCTCATTTTTATTGGTTGATAAGGTAGCTCCAATCATATAACTCAGATCACTTGTGATATTATCATTCCAACTCACTGCCAGCTCAAAGCCTGAATTACGGATCACACCAGAGCTTTTAAGGCCACCTCCCATAATTACAGGAGTATTGACATAAATGGCGGCATCTTTTGTATCCCTTGAGTAGTAATCAGCTTCTACACTTAAGCGGTTGGTAAATAAATTGGCGCTAAAACCAATGTTCGTTTCCTCTGTTACCTCCCAACGTAAAATATTGATATTGTTTGTTGTTACCGTTCCGCCAACGCGCTCATCGGCAAGCGCTACATAGTTAATATAGGTAGCAGCTGAACCGTCTGAACGAGGAATTTTATCATTTCCTAACTGTCCCCATCCAAATCGCAGTTTCAGAAAATTGATCGCATCAATGTTTTTCATAAAGTTTTCTTCAGAAATAACCCAGCCAGCTCCGATAGCCGGAAAGTAAGCCCAGGTATTTTCAAACTTATTGCTGCCATCGGCGCGCATTGTAGCGTAAAGCATGTACTTACCATCAAAATTATAAGACAAACGACTGAAGTACGATTGTCCATAATATTTAGCCCCGCCATCGCCTGTTAGATGGGAGTCTTTGTTTTGTCCGGCATCAATATACCAGTATTGTTCTTTTTCTGCCGGTACATCTTCGGCTGATCCCCATAGGTTATGGCTCTTTTCATAGCGGTATGAAGAACCGGCCATTAATGAAATATTATGGGCTCCAAAGCTATCGGTATAGGTCAACACATTGTCCCATATCTTATTGGAATAGGTGCTGTTTTTCTTGAAAACCTTAACAAAATCGGCTCTGTACTTCACCGCTTCATCTTCACCTTCGGTATAAAATTCCCTGAACCAGTTATCGTTCATGTAGAAAGGAAAATCAACATTACGCTCATTCAGATCTGTATAGGCATGATTGTACGAAGTTTTAAATGACAGCTTAGAAGGGATCAGGTCAATTTGCGCGTAGAAATTGGCATTCACCTTCATAATATCAAGCTGCTTGTCATTGTAAAGCATCGCCGGGAAAGGATTCTGGTGATCACGATATCCCAGAAGCTTTGCATCGGCAAAATTGTGGGGTGTTGAAATATCTTTAAATGCCTCGTCATACTTTGGCAAAACAGGAACAGCGTGATAAGCCTGCTTCCACACCTCATTATTTGGATCTTTTTTTGTCGCGTTACTGAACACCACATTACCACCATAGGACAACCACTCACTGGCTTTGGCATCAATTTTAGCTGTCAGGTTAAAACGCTCGTAGTAATTCTCAACATCCATGATACCATCTTGTTTAAAATAGCTGGTACCCAAAGCGTACTTAACCTTTTCAGTACCTCCACGTGCACTTAAACTATGGTTTTGAATAGGTGCAGGACGTAGTATTTCATCATACCAATCGGTATTGACATCCGGAACATTAGGGTTGATACGGCTTCTGCCATACTTTTGCATAGCATTCAGTATATACGTGTAATCAGCATCTGAACCAGATTCTATAGCCATGTTGGTAAACTGCTCGGCGTTGGCCATTTGCAATACATTTTGCGCTACCTGGTAACCAAAGTAACCATCGTACTCAATTTCCGTTTTGCCTTTATCACCACCTTTTGTTTCAATTAAGATGACACCATTTGCAGCTCTCACCCCATAAATGGCCGATGCAGAAGCATCTTTCAAAACAGAGACAGATTCTATTTCAGAGATGTTAAGAAAATCGATATTGTCGTAAAACATACCATCGACCACATATAAAGGATTTTGACCAGCTGATTGAAATGAACCAATACCTCTTACACGCACCGTTGGTTGGCTGCCAGGTTGACCGGAACTGACCACCTGAAGTCCGCCCACTTTACCTTGTAAGGCCTGCATAGCTGAGGCAGCAGGTGTCTTGGCCAGTTCTTCTGATTTTACCGTGGTTATGGATGATGTTAAGTCTTTTACCTTTTGAGTACCATACCCAACAACCACTACTTCATCAACCAACTCCACCGACTCCTGAAGCACAATCGATACTTCTGTCTGCAATCCTACCAATAACTCCTGTGTCTGGAATCCGATAAAGCTGAATTCAATAATATCTTCCGGTGCTGCATTAATGCTAAAATCACCATTAATATCAGTTATGGTACCTGTGGAGGTCCCCTTAATAACAACTGATACACCTGGTATTCCTATATTGTCTGTACCCGTCACTTTTCCGGACAACTGTTGTTCTTGTTGTGCCATCATTAACATGGATACGAACGATAGAAATAATGAATAAATGAATTTTTTCATATTACAATTTTTTTGAGTTCGTATGGTCAAAAGTATGGAGGACTTGTTTCCTCCAAAAAAATATGCCCACACTACGACCTCTCACTGTTAAAATGTCTTAAAAAGGGTTTGCACAATCACCTCACTTTAGCCTGTCATATATTTGTATGTGTCACATATTCAGAAACGTAACAAATACACAATTTAACATACCCACTTTCGTCAGTCAGCACTCTTTTTCAAGTTGATGAGTTGCATTCATACCAAAACACCCCATAATTAAGCCTGATTTAACAGCAATATAAAGGATTTACTAAAATTTGTTAAGAGGATTGCTAACAAGCATCTAAGAATAAATTAAATTTACAGCGTTAATCCTTCTGACCAATCTTATAAATCTTATTCCTTTAATGAAGCAACGCATTGCCATTATCAGCATTCTTATCTACGTAATCAATAGTTCTACTTGTTTGCACTCGCAAGCGCTTCATAACTTTTATAAAAGCGATTACCGCGCAAGCAGTCAAAACTGGTCGGTTAAATGCGATGACACAGATTACATCTATTTTGGCAATACCAGCGGGCTTTTGCAATTTGATGGTATTAACTGGCAATTGTACCCTTCTGCCAACGCTTCCATCATACGAGCTGTAGCACATGACTCTGCACGTATTTATACCGGAGGTTATCGTGAGATTGGTTACTGGGAACGCAATGAAACCGGACAGTTACAATATAGTTCATTAACAGATAGTATAAAAGATCAGTTTGATACCAATGAAGAGTTCTGGAACATATTTGTCAATGGCAAACAAGTAATGTTTCATTCGTTTGCCGGCATTTATATATATGAGGATAATGCTTTTAACATTATTAAACCCGGCGGCTTTATTAATTTCGCGACACAGTCAGGTAATGACGTTTATGTAGCTATTCATAACGATGGTTTGTATCGTTTAAGTAATAAACAACTGATCCTTATCTCTGATCACCCCTTTATTAAAAGCAATTACCTGCGTTTTATATCTAAGACACCCCAACCGGATGAATACTATATAGGAACCGAATCGAATGGATTGTATTATTTCAATTCACGAACAGGGGAATTTAAGCCCGTTGCCAAGGCATTGCAGAACTTCTTTATCAAGAATAAAATAAACCACGGGCTTATAAGTCCTTCCGGAGATATTGTTATAGGTACCATATTAGATGGCATTATCGGTTTTTCTAACGATGGGGTTGTAAAGTTCCATTATAACAATGATAATGGCTTGCAAAGTAATACTGTATTGGGCATCGATCAGGACAATTTTAATAACATATGGCTGGCACTGGATAAGGGCATTGACCTGATTACCCTAAACAACGACCTTTCTTATACAACATACAATGAAGAAGAACTGGGAGCTGTTTATTCGGCAGCCCTTTATAATGATTACCTGTATCTTGGCACTAACCAGGGGCTATATACCAGGAAATGGGAGAATGCAAACGATCCTTTTACATTGGTTGACAATACCCAGGGGCAGGTTTGGGACTGCAGCACAATTGATAAAACCTTATTTATCGGGCTTAACTCGGGCACAATGACAAATGATGGAACAGGTTTTAAGCACTTATCTGGTTTTGCCGGAGCCTATACCATTAAACGCCATCCTTACTATCACGACATTCTGATACAGGGAACCTATAATGATCTGATCATCTACAAACAAAGTTCACAAGGCTGGCAATTTTCCAATATAATTAAAGGCTTTAATAACCTGACTCGGTTTATTGAGTTTGATCACCAGGGGAATTTATGGGCCACTCATTTTTACGGTGGTCTGCACAAGATCCGTCTAAACGATGACCTGACTGCAGTAGAATCACTTGTTCATTATGATCAAATTGGTTCTGAATTGCAGAACAGAGGACATATCAGGGCTTTTAAGGTCGAAAATCAGATCGTTATAACAAGCGGAAAAGAACTATATACCTATGATGACCTGAATGATAAAATAGTTCCATATACACTTTTAAATAAGGCTGTAGGTATATACAAGAACGCCATACGAATAGTTGAAGGTACGAATCATCACTATTGGTTTATCAGCTCTGAAGGACTGGCCTACTATAAAATATATGCTGATGATATTGAGTTGATCAGGGAATATCCAAGCTCTATTTTTGAGAACCACCTCATACCACAACATGAAAACATCGTTCAGATAAATGACTCACTGGCTTTGGTATGTATGGAAAACGGTTATTCCCTCCTGAACCTGAACGGGCAGAGTTACACTGATACCATTAGCTGGTTTCAACCTGAGCTACAGCAAGCCACTGCTTATAATCGAAAGGCCGAAAGTAATCTTCTGCCACTGACAAACGAAAACATTGAATTACCACATAGTCTGAACAACATACACCTGCGCTATTCTTTTCCGGTGATTAATGGAGAAAAGCTTAAATACCAATATATAGTTGAGGGTTTGACAGATACCTGGTCAGAGCTATCCGCGTCCCCCACTATTGAGTTAAGCCGTATTCCATCGGGTGATTATACGATAAGAATAAGGGCTGTTAACCATTGGAATAAGGATTCAGGAATGCAGGTGGTGCAATTGAAAATTCTTGACCCATGGTACCGAAATAATGTGGCCTTGTTGATGTACCTTCTTATGTTTATAGGCTTAATGCTATTTTTAAAGCATATAACAAGTCGTAAAATTAAATTGAAAGAAAAGCGTAAACGTGAAGACAAAGAGAAAGAACTCATTCAGCTTAAAAATGAAAAGTTAAGCAATGAATTGTCATTCAAAAGCCAAAAGTTAGCAAGTTCAGCCATGAGCATCATTAAGAAAAATGAATTCCTGCTCTCGTTAAAGGCTAAAATTAAAAAGCAAAAGGAAACGCTTGGCAATCGTTACCCTGATAAGTATTATCAGGATTTAATCAGTAAGATTGACAGCAATATTTCGGGTCAGGATGACTGGCAGTTGTTTGAAGCCAACTTTGAACAAGCCCATGAAACATTTTTGAAGACAATGAAAGCAACGTATCCAGATCTGACATCCAGCGACTTGCGTTTATGTGCCTATTTGCGCATTAACCTGACCTCCAAGGATATTGCTCCCTTATTAGGCATAACGGTTCGTGGTGTTGAGAACCACCGTTACAGGTTACGGAAAAAGTTAGGCCTGTCGGCTGAGGATAACCTTATTGACTTTATTCTGAGTAAGTAGTTGTTTGAGTCAGTTATTAAAGCAGTTGCATGATTGAGGGTATAATGTTGATTTGCAGCTTTTAATATTTCACCCACACCCCGATGGTTATCAGGGCACACAAATTGTATTCCTGCGGAATTGATTACCAAGCTATAGATAACGGGCTGAAGGCCCACATCATCATAACCTGGTGTAAAGCGCAGCGACACCCCAGGACTAGTCATCTCCATCAACCCGCTGCAACCGCGAATATGATAATGTGGGAATTTGTTTGCAGCGGAATAGGTAGTTGTTTGGTTAAAGGATAGCATGTTGATTGACAGCTTTTAATCAATAACCACGGATTGCACTAATTATACGAATTAATTCCTTCGGAATAGAGCTGTAAATAACGGGCTGGTGGTCCGCTTACCATTGGAAGGCATTCTCAATTGATTACCTGATTTTGACAGCGATGGATCATAAACCTTTGATCACTGCTGTTTCTGACAGCAATTTTTCCCTTTTAGTCTGTGCAAAAAGGGAAAAATGTTGCATGTGTAAGTATTGTTAATACCAATAAGATTCTCCTTTGATTTACTTTTTCCCACTGCCTTTAAAGTAATCCTCTTTTTCGGCAAACAGGACATTAAAAGTGGTCAAGCTACCATAAGCACGTGTGATGTACTGTTGCATGTGAACCTTTTCTTCATCGTTAAGAGATGAAGACGAGTTTATATTTTGTTCCAGTACCCTTAGTCTGTCGCGTACCATCACAATCTTTTTAAAGAAGGTATCCATTGGAATTTCTTTGGGCTGAAGCGAGTCATTGGATGGGTGCAGTACGACTTTACCATGTATCCATTTTTGTCCCAGTTCCACCTCTGCAGGCAATGAACCATATTCGTCTAATACAGAGGCAATGGCATAGCGCAGATCACGCACGGTGATAGTCTCCGGTTTACCTTCATCGGGACTTTCTATTATCGTCAGGTTTGTACTGGTCTTAGGAATCTCCATTTTACCACCATCTTCAAAGTAAACGATATAAGCCCCTAAAGTAACCTGGGCTATGATACCTTCACCATATCGGGGGTGTTCAACCCGTGTTCCAACTTTGATATCTATTGAATCCATATAAGTATTTATTTAAATTGTATGTTTATTGGCACGATATTTATTGTCTAATTTAACCAATCAAAAATTAATATTAACGATGATGAAGAAACTAATTATTGCAATAGCGGCATTTGCTTTTATGCTAAGCTGCAAATCAACGCAGAGCGCCTCAAATGCACAGACTGCTAAAGAAGAAAAGACAAGCATAGAAAATTTTGTAGAAAGCAATACCTGGGAATTAACCAGTTATAAGGGCCAGACACCAGCTGAAGCGGGTTTTACAGATCGAATCCCCACCCTTGTTATTAATGAAGCTAAAAATCAGGTAGGTGGTAACAGCGGCTGTAATTCTTTCGGCGGCGAGGTTGATATACAGGGTGATACCATTACTTTAAGTAAAATATTCTCAACAAAGATGTATTGCGACGGCGTGCCTGAGCATGAATTCTTTCAAATGTTGCAACAAGCTTTAAAATTTAAAACGAAAGGCGATTTACTGCAATTTGAAAAAGATGGTGTACTGATTCTTGAGTTTAAGTTGAAATCAGTTGAATAAGTTGATGGTACTTGTTTTCAAGTTTAAATAGCCCGAGCGTAGGCCTCAATACTCAATATGTTGTTCATCGGGGATTCAGATTTCTGTTGAATTAGATATACTAAAGAGGCTGTCCAAATTAAAAATACTTCTCTCAGAGAACGCAAAAAAGAAAGTCTGCAAAGTATTAAGTTATAAAACCGAATACTTTGCTGCCTTTGCATAATTCTTGGCGACCTCCGCGTGAAACTTAAATTTCGGACACCCTCTTGTTTGTTAACTTTTTGAGAATCTTATTGTCCTATCTCAACTGCGTTAACACCCTTAGTCAATGGTATAATTATAAAACATCAGGTTTGCACCTGGTTTTTCGTTACTTTCTAAACTTATAAACGGTTTCTGATCCATCGGTCATTCGAACATGAACAAGGTACATACCCCTTTTTAAATGACTAACTGATATTTGATCATTTACAGCCTGAATTACACTCTGGCCTGCGATGTTTAAAACTGTCACATCTTTAATAAGCTTTGTTGCTTTAATACTAACTGTTTGCAACACATCATCATAACTCACCCGCAGATCCTTATCAGCCGATAATTCGTAGACAGCATTATAATCGTCGACTATCAGGCTTACATCATCCCAAAACCAGCCCCAGGCCTGTTCTTCATAAATGCAGAAACCAAGGTGTATTTTTTGTCCGGTAAACTCAGCCGGTATTTTTACCAGGGCTTCTTCCCATTGGTCGCTCTTTTCAGGGTGATCATTATAGATAATCGTCCAGTTTTGCTTATCGTTTGAAACAGCAACCTTATTTTTAGCGTCTCCGTTCAGGTCAAATTTCTGCCAGAATGATAGAGATACCTCTTTAAAATCCTTAAGATCTATTGACGGGCTAACCAGCCAATATTCATTGTTGCTGCTGTTTTTATCGTAAAACTGCACGCCAACAAGACCTCCTTTGGTATGATTGGACCCATAAACCGTTTCCCAGTGCGTTATACCACCGGCACCTGCAGGAGCTTCCCAGCCCTGCGGTAATGCAGGAGGAGTAACATTTTCAAAGTCCTCAACAAATAAACGTATCCCGTCATCTTCATTGTGGTATTTAATATTGATGTAGATACCAGTGGCCTTCTGAATGTTTTCAGCTGCAAGCGTTGTAAATGCATCATTTGTAAAGGAGAAAAGTACATCGTAAACATTATTGTGTGATTCGTGCACGGCAGCCTTACCTTCAATGACCATATCCAATGAGTTTGCGTCCACTTTTTTTAATACAATGCTGAGGCCTTCGGGCAAATTACTGACCTGCCAGGCTTCAGCCGGCAATACGTCATCAGTAAAAACAAATTCATCACCTTCGAGCACTATTCTCATGCTCTGATCAATTGAGCCATCATTAATTGGCGATTCGATGAATACTGCTTTGGGCCAGCTGATAAGTGGCAATGGCCCCTCAACTGTGAATGAGAAGCGATTATCACTTTCCAACTTCAGATCAGAGAGTTCTACTCCAGAGGAATTGCCACTAAACAAGTTCGTTGATGGTGTTGTGCTTGCACCAATGGTGACTGATTGATCATCGCCGGCAAACAAATCGCCAGCGACTCCCCTGTCTTTGGCCCCGTATAGTCCGCCATTTTCATCGAAGTCAGCTTCGAGTAAGCGTATTGCAGGAAAATCGCGGTTATCATTAATACCACGCTCAAGGGCCAGTTTATTTTTTGATATCTGATAAATGGCCAATCCTGATGATGGTTGACGAATATCGTTATTCTCGGCACGTCTGTTTTCAAGCAGGAAATACTGATCGTCGCTTTTTGTATTAATTCGGACCACTTGATCAGCATCAGCATTCATGGAAGACAAGGTGTAGCTTCCTTTATCGGTATAATTGATTATTTGGGGTTCTTCCCATCCTAATTCATATCGCGACCATGCACAAAAATTAGATGGCTGATAGCCTCCATCGAGCCATGAGCCTGCAGACATGAGTGCCCAATGCCCCAGACCATTGGATTTTCCTGTTCCGTCATACATATCAGGTAAACCTAAGGCGTGTCCGTATTCATGCGCAAACGTGCCAATACCTGCAGCCTGGTTAAGCCCTCCATAAACACGACGTTCGCAAGCAATTACATAGTGGTCAATCTTAACTCCGTCATAAGTTACAGCTTTATTAACCGTACCTGATAAACTCCATGAATGCGGCCAGATATACTCTTCTTCCCCCCTGTGATCAGCACCCAAACCGGCATGCATTACAATAATAGCATCGGCCTTACCGTCGTTATTGTTATCGTACTTAGAGAAATCAATACCATCGTTTTCAGCGGCATCGACAGCTTTTCTAACCAGGTTACCAGTCAGGTACATACCTTTTGATTCGGAGAAATTGCTATAAGGCTGTTCGCAATTGTACCAGCCTGCCACATCTACATTTACAGTCAGTTTACCATGTGAGGCACGCTGAAAAAACTCTTTAAAGCCCGCCTTATCAGCCGATCCTGGTTGATTAAACAAGTTTTCGATTTCCGTTTTGGATGTGGAGTGCGTTTGATCTGAATATTCAACCAGGATTAGCAGCGCATTAATGGTTCCTGTTGACTGAACAGATGGTGCCAGCTGAATGGATTTTAACCGGGTTTGTATTTGCTCAACCTGCAATAAATGGTCTTCATAAGATCGCCTTATTTTATTGATGAAGGCAGAAGATACCTCAGTACCAATTTCATATTTTGAAGCCCTGCCCTTACCATCTTTGTAAATGGCATAGAAGTATGAATTACCAGCTTTTATACACGGTAAATTATCCTCTGTGAGAATATAATGAAAGGTATTGTCTCCGCCGGGAAACAGAGTAAGCTCGAAACCCTCTGAATTGACATATGTAAATGGCTCAGAGTTGACAGGTGAGCCTATAACAAATTTGGATTGCCCGTAACTTAAGGCACTGGCCAGTAAGAGGCAGCAAAGGAGTAAATGTTTTTGCATCCTTAAAAGTTAAGTAAGTTATGCTGAGTCACATTGACAATCAGCCATAAAGCTGTAAGGCTGTCATGGTTAATAAACAGAAGCTTATCTGTCAATCCGGCTCAGATCATTAAGTTGAATGGGTGTGACCTTTGGTCACAAAGAACTTATAAAAGCTCAAGTATAACAGTAACCAGAATTGGTACCAGGATCGTTAATACAATTCCACTGAAAATAGCAATAATGCCATATTCTTTGCCTGTAAATTTAACAATGACCGGTAATGTTGTGTCCATTGCTGTTGCACCTCCTGATGCGATTCCGGCAAGCTTACCAAAATATTTAACCAAGAGAGGAACTGCCAATAGAGTAATTATTTCGCGGAATATATTTGATAGTAAGGCAATCACTCCTAACTCCTGACTATGCATTTGACCGATAAATATGCTGGATAATGAATAGTAACCGAATCCTGCACCAACAGCCATAGCCTCTTTAACGTTGATATCGCTTAATAATATGGAAGCAACAGAAGTACCTACAAGGCTGCCTATTACAACAACCAAAGGCACCAGAAGAACCTTAATATTCAGTTTTCGCAATACATAAAAGGCACTTTTATCACTGCCAATACTTACGCCAACCAAAAACATTAGAATAAACAGTGCATAGGTTGTCAGATTCTCGTTAAGCAACCATTCAGGAAAGAAATGATAAATTCCACCAGCTAATCCAACAATAAAAAACGCTAATATGATTAAACTTCCCTTCATTGCTACTCTTCGTTATTTGATTTGAAAAAGAACTGATAAACTATTTTTGCCAGCACAACACTACCAGCAACAGCACCAATTGTCAGCCAAAAGGCTTTATAGCCTATCCTTGAAAAATTATTGATGATATCTTCATTAACACCAACGGATATTCCAAGCAAAAACAACAAAAGGTATACCGACCATGTAACAGCCGAGTCAACACCTTTGCGGATCTTATCTTTTTCGCGTATCAGCCAACCAATTCCAATACCAACAGCAAATAAGGCAATAACAATGTATGAAGTCATGGCGTCAAAAGTAATATTTACCAAAAATATCATCAAATGATTGACATAAATTATTCCTTAATCAATCATTCAACAAATAGGAAGTCAAGATATTAGGTATTATCATTCGGATAAAGCGAAGCGAGCCCGCCTGAACGGGCCCGCATCAAATATAAATCCAAATCACACACTAAATTTAATTCTGCACCATTTGACATGTTTCTGAGCACCAAGGGAATGATCCTGTTGATCCATCCTCACATACATAGTCAAACTGAATAAAGTCGATCAGGCGGTTTTCCAAATCAAATACTCCAATCAGATCAGTGCTTAAAAACCAGGCACCGCGATCATCCCAGCCATTGTCTAACTTAGTTCCCTCTGGCACTACAAATTTGATACTTTCAGGGTTGGTTTCAATGACTTTACCGGTCATATCCAAACCATTGCCCCAGAAATTATTCATGGTCATATCCTCACCGTTATCAGAAGCAGTCATAGATGCGTCTCTTGACCAGCCATCAGCAAGAAATGTGTATGCGCCTTCCCACAATGAAAGGTTTAACAGACGTGGCTTGATCGTGATGGTTGACGCGGTACTACTGTTACGGGCGTCACCATTAATAGTCGTGATCTTCAAAACCACATCCAAGGGATCTGTACTGGTAAAAGCTTCTGTATCAAATTCAATTGGTACCTCCAACAGGTTAATACCTGCCGGCATAAGTAATGCTTTTTCGCTAAGAGTAAAATGAACGTTTTCAACTGCGGTAGTATTAGCCTCGTCCACTTCGATATTAACGGTTACATCGCTTGAAAGCGCTTGTCCAAACAACCTTAGGTTAATGGTTGGAATCTCAACAACTGAACCTTCCTTGATTATTTTAACTGTACTTTGATCTTTCTCCCACATTACCACAGGTTTCTCCTGGTCCATATCAAGCAGACCATCTACCTCACAGGCAACGAACAATGGAAGAATAAAAAGTAGGTATATATATTTTTTAAATGTCTTCATAGTTTAACTTTTTAAGGAGCCACATGACGTGACTCCAATTGATTATTTCTTATAAAGCTCCATTTGAATTGGTTTCTGATTCAGGAACCGGGAAGAAAGCATGCGCGTCCAGTTTAAAATTGCCGGCACCAGGCTTACCACTGTTTTGCATTTTATCTTCAAGTACAGAATTTCCCCAACGTCGTAAATCAAAGAAACGATGCCCCTCGAATGCCAATTCCACAGCACGCTCATGCATAATGCGGTTACGCATCTCCTCCTGGCTAAGACCTGAAGGAAGAGCGGGCATGTCAGCACGTTGACGAACTTCATCAATGAATGGCTTGGCAGCACTAGCTGAACCTGATTCATTTAAAGCCTCAGCATACATCAGTAAAACATCAGCATAACGCATAAGAGGTATGTTTTGAGATGAGTACCATGCGGCATTATCACTTTCGGGAATATTACTTAATGTAAATTTGCGGAATATTGCTCGTTCAGAACCAGTACCAAATACATCTTCAAAACTTTCTCCGAAAACATCAACATCAGGATCATCAAAGAATAATGTCGCATATAATCTTGAATCGTATTTGCCGGTAGTAGCGATCATACCTTCCGATTTAAACTCTGTAACAAGGTTTTGAGTAGCTTCAATATTACCCCATCCACCAGTTTCAGGTGCTGAAGCGAATTTCCCGCTCACATGGCCGATATGACGACCATTAACGCGAACTGAAGAGTATTGTATTTCAAAAACCGATTCCTTGTTGTTCTCATTGGAACCATCAAAATTACTCATGAAGTTGTCAACCAAAGCATATTCTCCTCCAACACCATCTTCAACTATCTTTTTAAATTCGGCAGCTGCTTCTCCAAATTTACCCTGGTGTAACAATGCTTTTCCTAAAAATCCGATTGCTGCGCCTTTTGTAGCACGGCCAAGGTTAGATTTTTCGTGAACTACCGGTAATCCCATTGCCGCATCGCTAAAATCCTGCTCAATAAGTGCCCATACAGCCTCACGCTCGCTCAGGCTTTTTTCCAGTTCTTCTTCACTGGTAGGCGCCGCCTCCTGAAGAATCACCTTATCCCAGTTATTTAACAATCGGAAGTGTAACAAGCCTCTTAGAAATTTTGCTTCAGCAACGATTTGCTCACGTTCTTCCGGTTTAATTTTATCGTCGGTCATGGCACCAACTTTTTCAATCACCTGATTGGCATGATTCAATCCACGATACGCATCTTCCCAGTATATGGTCGAACGAGAATTACCAGCTGTATTGGTAAAGGTTGAAATGGCTGTCCAGTCTGCGTAACGGTCAGGGCCTGGCATACACATATCTGAACGGAAATGCTCAACCACAAAATTTACTTCCGTCACATCCCAACGGTCTGATGCACCTATCTGTGCATATACAGTTGCTAACGCGCCTTCTGCATCTGTAACATTTCTGTAAAATGCTTCAACAGTTAACTGATCATCGGGTGTTGTTGTAAGGAAATCATCCTCACAGCCCCAAGTGAATGGCATTAGTGCTAATAAGCTATATATAATATATTTCTTCATTGTTTTATTCTTTTGGGGATTAGAAACTCATTTGAACGCCAACGATATACATCTTAGATATCGGGTATAAAGCTGTATCTAGTCCTGGACTCCACACATCTCCTCTTCCGATTTCCGGATCCTGACCAGAATAATCGGTAAAAGTGAACAGGTTCTGTCCGCTTACATAAACTCTTGCTTTGTTGATCTTGATACGCTGTGTAAGATTCTCAGGTAAAGTATAACCTAATTGAATGTTCTTAATTCTCATGAAATCACCATTCTCAAGGAAACGCGTTGATTCGCGGCTGTTTCGACTTGGGTCGCCATATACAGCTCTTGGAATGTTCGTATTCCTGTTTTCAGGTGTCCATGAATTTAACGTTGATGCAAACATATTACGGTTTGTTCGCATTGATTCATAGTAGTAACGGTTACCGTTATAGATCTTATGCCCACCAGCACCATGCATTAATATTGACAAATCAAATGACTTATATGAAGCATCAATACTAAAACTGTAATTGTACTTAGGTATACCAACTCCGCTAAATACCTTATCATCATCATCAATGGTACCATTATCATTTGTATCCTTAAAACGGATGTCACCAGGCTGGGCATCAGGCTGTATCACTGTACCTTCACTGTTAGTGTGTGCCAATACTTCTTCAGGAGTCTGGAAAATACCATCTACTTTATACAACCAGTACGAACCAAGCGCATAACCAACTTTAGTTTGATGTGCATAATGCTCTCCGTAGTTTAATGAAGCGCCCGGGATACTTTCATCCACCGTACCCATTTTTGTTACTTCATTTTTCGTTGTACTCAAGGAACCGAATAATGAATAATTGAATTCTCCGATATTGTTCTGGTAGTTTAACTCAAGTTCAACACCACTATTTTCCATCTCACCAAAGTTTACAGTTGGTGTTCTTAGTCCGGCTGATGGAGGAATAGGCTTGGCAACCAACATATCAGAGGTTGTATTGTCATAATAGTTAAGTGCACCTGTCAATTTGTTATTGAAAAATCCAAAATCAACACCAATGTTCATGGTAGCAGTTTTCTCCCAACGATACTCTCTGTTTTCAAGGTCTCTTGAGATAGTACCTGTCCAAACCGTTTCACCTGATCCTTGTGAATAGGATCCGAACTCGGAAGTATAGCTACTCATTAAAGGCAGGTACCTGTATAAACTTAAACTACCTTCGTTACCTAAGATACCATAACTTGCTCTTAACTTAAGATTACTAAGGAAATCCTGTCCCTGCAGGAATCCTTCTTCTGACATGCGCCATCCCAGTGCTACAGAAGGGAAAGTACCATAGCGGGAATCAGGACCGAACTTAGAAGAACCGTCGCGTCGAATAGTTGCCTGAATTAAGTATCGGTCGTTATATGAATAGTTGATACGACCAACGATAGAAGCACGTGTATATTCAGTTCTTGTGCCTCCCACATCTTTGGTACCGTCCATGCCGGCATCCAGGGTATTAAAGTACTCATCAAGGAAACCTGTAGGCTCTTCATCTTTAATCAAAACTGCGCCGTCGCCATCATCGTTTAATTCAGCACTGTAAACATCTTTTACACCAGTTATGCTGGCAGAAACATAATCAGTCGTGGCCTTTTTTGTGATATAACCGGCCATTAATCCAATTTTGTGCTTACCAATGGTTTTGTCGTAGGTTAAGATATTATTGATGTTAATTTCGCGCCAATTATAGCGTCTCTCCCATACTGTTGGGTAAAATACCTCTTGCTTATCGTTGATATTGTATGATGGATTATGTGAGAAGTTATGGCGGTTGCTATTATTCAAACCGGCTTCAAAACGGAAGTTCAATCCTTCAATAATATCGAAGGTTAAGTAGCCGTTGGCTGTTAAATATTCATCGCGGTACTGGCTGTCAATAAAATACTCCTGTCCAACAGGGTTATTATTGGCGGGCATACCTAATACTTCAGTATCGGGGTAACCAAAACCATCCTCACGGGAATCGTCATAAACAGGAACCATTGGTAATATCTCATAGGTTTCTTTAATGCTTAATGAGCGATTATCCTGATCTGTTTCATTATAACTGATGTTGATACCACCACTCAGCCATTCACCAGAAAAATCAACTTTTGAACGAAGGTTTGCTTTCTGAAAGTTGGTACCAATGATAGTACCTTCCTGATCTAACCAGCCTGCTGAAACATAATACTGAACATTTTCTGTTCCACCTCTGAAGTTAACATTGTATTCCTGCATTGGAGCTTCGCGGAAAACAGCTCCTAACCAGTCAGTATCATAGTAATAAGGCTCTGATAAATATTTTGGCTTAGCTTCGTCGGGATTATTGTCATACATCATGTTGGCAATTTTCATGTATTGTTCCGAATTAGCCATATTCAATTCAGAAGTCTGAACCTGGTTCGCCCATTTTGCAGAGACATCAACGCTCATCTTACCTTCTTTACCTTTTTTGGTTGTAATTAAGATAACACCATTGGCTGCTTCCGTACCATAAATAGCAGCTGCTGCACCATCTTTCAACACTTCAATTGATTCGATATCGGCCGGGTTAAGCATATAAAGGCTACCTGGTACATTATCAATAATAACCAATGGATCATTATCATTTAAAGTACTGGCTCCACGAATTTTAATATCCATTCCGGCGCCAGGACCACCACCAATGGCGGTGATACTAACACCTGCCATACGTCCCTGAAGGGCTTCAGCCGGGTTAGAAACCGCTACCTTGGTTAGCTTATCACTCTTAACACTTGCTACAGCACCTGTCAGGTCACTTTTCTTTTGAACACCATAACCCACGGCAATCACTTCATTCAAGCCAATTGACTCTTCTACCAGCGTTATATCTATTTGAGTACGACCGCTTACCGCAATCGTTTGCGTTTGGAAGCCAATAAAAGAGTACACAATATTTTTACCCGAACCTTCGATCGTCAGTTCATATTCACCATCAATGTTAGTAATCGTACCTTTTGTTGTACCTTCAATAAAAACATTCACGCCGGGCAAAGGCTCACCGTCAACACCTATCACCTTCCCCTTAACTGTTATCGAAACATCCTGCTGAACAGAACGTGTCGTATTTTCCTCCAGAATTATAATGATCTTATCATTTATTTTATAGGTCAATCCTGTTCCTTCAAGCGCCTTATCAAGCACATCGACAAGCTCTCCCCCCTGATAGCCTTGTGCGATTTCTTTATCTAAGTTAACCTGGTCGTCCTGATAAAAAATGGTGTATGCAGATTGCTTTTCTATTTCGTTAAAAACGTGTTGCAGAGTGTTTTGTCCACGCTTCAGGTTTAGTTTCACATTCTGCGAGTAGCTTGACGCAGAAATCTGAACCATTCCGAAAATCATTAAAACTATTGTCAGTTTCATAATCTTCCAAAATTTAGTGTTTAGACATGATGCACTATACCTCATGCCATTCAATTTTTTTTTCATACTTTTGAATGATTTACTTTTAAACTTGTTTTAAAAATTGTCTGACCGGAGTGATGTTGCCGCATCTTTCCGGTCGTTTTGTTTTATCCCTATCTCATAGGCTAGTCTGTTATAAGAGTTATATATATTTTATCATTATCTGATCTGTAATCGATTGGTGTCGTCATCTTTATAACATCCAACACTTGCCATATTGTTTCGTTATTTCTGAATTTCCCTGTGAAAGATAAGTCCCGAACTTCGTCACTAAGTATTATGATATCAACATCATACCAACGTTCCAGACGAGTTATCAAGTCATCAAAGCTTGTATTTCTGAAATTGAATCCACGTTGTGTCCAGTTCGTTTCAAAATCTACATCGGCCTGATCAACATTCATCTGACCATCTGCATAAATTGCTTTTTGACCAGGTTTTAAGATGATACCCTTCGTGTGGTCAGTTCCTTTTTTATTTAAGGATACACTTCCTTCCACCAGGGTTGTTTCAATTCTGTTCGTTTCAGGGTAAGCCATTACATTGAACTCTGTACCAAGGACACGTACTTCAATTTCGCCGACAGATACGATAAAGGGATGTTCTTTATCGTGGTGGACCGAAAAATAAGCTTCTCCTTTCAAAGTAACATTACGTGCTTCCTTATAAAATACCGATGGATAAACAAGTTCTGATCCTGCATTAAGCTTAACCAATGTACCATCAGATAACTTAACTGATGACTGTGAGCCATTGGGAACAGTAAATGTTACATAACTAAGCTGGTCGTTGCCTGATTGTGGTAATTTAAAAATGCTGTATGTGGCAAATACTGCCAACAGCGCAACAGCTGCTATTTTGGCTACTTCAAGCGCCCATACCGGAATTACCTTTCTACTCTTGAGCTGAGGCTTTAATTTTTGCCACGCCTGCTTTTGGGAAGGCATGTCTGCTATAGCCGAAGCATCCCATACATCCTTGAATTCAAAATATAATTGTTTATTCTCACCCGACTTGTCAATCCACTCTCTGAGGGTGGTCAACTCCTCTTCTGTAGCTGTTTTGTCCAGACTACGGATGATCAGTGCTTCTATATCGTTTAAATCTTTCATTTGTCGCTCTTGTATATGGATGACAAGTGAAAAGTTAAAACTACGTCAATTAATATGAAAAAAAATTAAAGAAAAGTTTCAGGCACGTCCCACTAACTCTTTTAATTTATTGATACACCTATATATACGAGTCTCAATCGTTCTTGGAGGAACATGTAATTTATGTGCAATTTCCATCGTTTTTAAGCCCTGAAAACGACTGAGATCAATTACTTCATAACAGCCCTTTGGTAATTCTTTGAGCATATCCCTTAACAGCTTTATTTTCTCTTGCTGTAAAAGGCTTTTTTCTTCCTTATAGTAATCCAACTCCATCTCCATCAATTCGGTATAGATTGAATTATGATGTTGTGAATGGACTTTTAATTGTTCAATATGATTGAGTGAAAGATTATAAATACTCTTATATAAATAAGCCTTTACTGATACAGTGACCAAAAGTTTATCACGCACCTCCCACAGTTTTACAAATGCCTCTTGTACAATATCTGATGCCACATCGGAGCGATACACAAATTTCATTGCGTATCGCACCATGTCATCAAAATGTGTTTTGAAGAAATGTTCAAACTCTTTTGCAGACTTAATATTGACTGTTTGCGACATGCTTACATTAATCCTTTGGTACACTTTTCTCTTCAGGGAAACGCTCTCTGTATTCTTTCCAGAACAGTTTCACATCACCTTTCATTTCTTTATGAAGGAATAATAAACCAAATAAGTTTGGAATGGTCATCAAAGCAATGGTAATACCTGATAAAGTCCAGATAATTGTTGTATCAACAAATGAAGCAACAAAGAAACCGATTACATACACCACATGGTACCACACAACGTACTTTGATCCCCACAAATAAGTAATGGCTCTGTCTCCGTAGTAAGACCATGAAATAGCTGTTGAGAATGCAAAAAGCAATAATCCAATTGAAACAATGTATTGTCCCCAGTGCCCGAACCAGCTTTTGGTGAAAGCAACTGCCGTAAGCGGGGCACTATGAATAAGTGACTGCCCTTCAATGATAATTTTATTATTACCGGAATGACTGAACTGGGATTTAATACGCTCAAGCAACCCGATCTCTTCATCTTTTATAATAATGCTACCATCAACAACATCAATACTTCCGTTATATAATTCTTTTCCTTGTTTTACTGTAACGTTTTCGGCCAGGGAACGTGCATGTATTAAACGCACAGGAGTACTGATTTTTCCATCTTTCACACCCATGGTACCGGTAAATAACGGTAAGGTTTCTTCCCCACTAATATGTTTTGAAAGCTCTGTTTTACCTTCATCTGTCTGATCAGTAATTGCAATGCTATTCACGACCTGTAAGTCGGCCAGTTGAAAGCGGTTATCCAGTTTCTCACTCCACACTCCTGATGACAAAAGAACAAAGCCTGTAAGTGTACAAATTATAATGGTATCGATAAAAGGTTCCAGTAGTGCAACCAAACCTTCAGATACAGGTTCATGAGCCTTGGCAGCAGCGTGAGCAATAGGGGCGGATCCCTGTCCGGCTTCATTGGAAAACAGCCCACGATTCACACCTCTGTTAAAAGCAAATGCAATACTGGCTCCCAGGAATCCTCCTGTAGCAGATGAACCGGTAAAAATATCGCCAACCACTGCCTGCAGTGAAGGCCATATATTTTCGTAATTGAAAAGAATAACTGCCATTGCACCAACGAAGTAAATAGCTGCCATTGCAGGTACAAGACGCGAGGTTACTTTAGCAATACGTTTAATACCACCAATAATGACAAAACCAAGTAAAATAGCCAGTACCAAACCGGTCACCATGTGAGGTACGCCAAAGGTTGAAAACAATGAATTTGAAATACTGTTAATCTGAGGTAAACTACCCGTCCCAAACGAAGAAAGAACGGTTGCTACAGCAAAGATGGCTGCTATCCAGTACCCGGTTTTAATAGTTTTGCCTGATGACGTTGTAATATTAAGGCGCTTACGCATGAAATACATAGGACCACCTGCAATACTGCCATCTTCAGCTTTCTCACGATATTTATGAGACAAGGTAACTTCAACAAATTTTGTTGTCATACCAAACATAGCGGTAACAAGCATCCAGAATAAGGCAGCAGGTCCACCAAGGTGCACAGCAAAAGCAACTCCCGCGATATTACCAGTACCAACGGTACCAGACAAGGCCGTCGTCAGAGCCTGAAAATGGGAAGTATCACCCTCGTCATCTTCCTTATCAAATTTACCTCTTACAATTCTCAGAGCATATTTAAAATATCTGACCTGAGGAAACTTAAGGTATATAGTAAAAAATATACCGGTGCCAAGTAGTAATAAAACAAACCAAAGATGGCTACCTATATAAGAGTCGATTAATAGCAAAAAGTCGTTTAATGCCTGCATAGATTTATGGTTAATTATTCTGTGTTTGTAGATTTTCAACAACAAATATTGGTTTTGACTGCGATATAACCAAATTTTTAAGGGGTATAACGCTTAAAAAACAATTATTCCTGCAAGCAACAGAAGCATAATATCTTTATTGCCAGAATGGAAAAATGACTTATTTTTGTTTATCTAACTATTAACTATGCACAAACCTAATATTGAACAATTCGATAGGCTTTTTAAAGAAGATGCAGTTTGGGGCGAACAGGAAGTGATAAAATTCCGATGGGTCTTGATTTCTGTTATTCTTGTATTTATCGGATATATCTATTATTCAGGAGAGACCGACAGAGCATTGACTTCTCTTTTACTGGCTACTGTTTATATTTTTTATAATGCAGTATTAAACATCTTACTGCGAAAGTATGGTAGTGCTACATGGATACGCTTTTTGTCTTCAACTATTGATATTACAATACTTTCCATTCACATATTTAATTATTCCTTTCTCTTTAAGCCTATTGCGGTAACTACTGCAGCTTCGGTGTTTTTATATCCGGTGTTGATCCTGTTATCTGTATTGAGATACGACAGACGACTGGTCGTATTTTCGGCTCTCTATTCTGTTTTATGCTTTAATATCATCTATAGCATCAGGTATCCTTATATTGAACCCGAATTGTTTGATAAGGTGGCATCAGCCAACTGGGCGGGACAGATTTACAAAAGCGCATACATGCTTGTTATGGGTTACTTCCTATACAGTATACCAAAGATGATTAATCGTTTGAACGCCAAGCATCAGGCAACCATTGAATTAAAAAGAAGTTCGGAGTTAAACCTCGCTCTTGAGAAGCAAAAGAATGAACTTGCCGTTTTACAGCTACACAAGGAAAAACGCCTGAATAAAAAACTAGCAGATCAAAAGTCGTTAATTGAGCAGCAAAAAGAGGCTTTACAGCATGCCAATATGACCAAAGACAAGCTTTTTAGCATAATTGGACATGATTTAAAGTCGCCATTTGCAGCACAAACGTCAATTATTGAGTTAATTTTGGCTGACTACAGCCAATACAATAAGGAAGAAATAAAGGACATACTAAAAACCATAAAGCATTCTGCTCATCAGGGACTTGATCTCTTAGGCAATCTTCTGGATTGGTCGAAACAACAAAACAATCTGATCAAGCACCAGCTGACACCGGTACGCTTGTCAACAATGGTAAATGATGCGCAAGCGCTTCTTTCGCATAATATAGCACATAAGGGAATAACCTTAATCAACAAAGTTGATTCAATGGCCACGGTTTGTGCAGATGGCAATATGATTAAAACAATTCTTCGCAATATCTTAAGTAATGCCATAAAGTACACCAACAACAATGGTACTATTCAAATAACCAGTAATACTGAGGGTAATTTTGATCTGCTAAAAATTAAAGACTCAGGCATTGGAATGACCGAAGATCAGATAAGTCGCTTATATAATATTGAGAATAATATTTCTACACCAGGAACAAATAATGAACCCGGAACAGGTTTGGGACTTTTGCTATGCAAAGAACTGGCTGAGAAGAATAAGGCTGAAATACGCATTGAAAGTAAAGTTGGTGAAGGTAGTACCTTTACAATTGCTTTTCCACGATTAAACCTCGAAACAGAAAGTCAGGAAAAATAAAAAGACTGCCTTATTGGACAGTCTTTTTAGCTTCATTTTATATCTCTTATTAGATATGAATCACTTCATCATATGCAGCTGCGGCAGCTTCCATAACCGCTTCTGACATTGTTGGGTGTGGATGTACTGCTTTGATAATTTCATGACCGGTTGTTTCCAGCTTACGGGCTGTTACCAATTCGGCAATCATTTCAGTTACATTGGCACCAATCAGGTGTGCTCCAAGCAATTCACCATATTTCGCATCAAAAATCAGTTTTACAAACCCATCTTTGTGTCCTGCCGCACTGGCTTTTCCTGAAGCTGAAAATGGGAACTTACCAATTTTCAATTCATGACCAGCCTCTTTCGCAGCTTTTTCAGTCATACCGACCGAAGCTACTTCGGGCGATGTATATGTACAACCTGGAATATTACCATAATCCAACGGTTCAGGATTATGACCTGTAATTTTCTCAACACAAATAATGCCTTCGGCTGAAGCAACGTGAGCCAGTGCCTGACCAGGAACAATATCACCGATAGCATATACGCCCGGTACTGTTGTCTGGTAGAATTCATCTACTTTCACACGGCCATTTTCAAGCTGTACACCTGTTTCTTCAAGACCAAGGTTTTCGATATTAGGAGTAATACCCACAGCTGATAATACAATATCAGCCTCGTGTGTTTCCTCTCCTTTTTTGTTTTTAATTACGACTTTCACTTTATCGCCCGACGTATCCACCTGAGTAACTTCAGCTCCTGTCATAACTTTAATTCCGGCCTTTTTAAAAGAACGCCCCAATTGCTTGGAAACCTCTTCATCTTCGACAGGTACGATAGTTGGCATGTATTCAACCAAAGTTACTTTAGTACCAATGGCGTTATAAAAATAGGCAAATTCACTACCTATGGCACCAGAACCAACAACGATCATTGATTCAGGCTGCTTATCCAGAGTTAAAGCCTTACGATATCCTATAACTCTCTCACCATCCTGGGGTAAGTTAGGCAACTGTCGACTGCGAGCTCCTGTTGCCAGTAAAATGTGTTCTGCAGTATAGACCGTTTTCTCTCCTGCTTCGTTTAATACTTCAACTTGTTTGTTACCCAGTAGCTTTCCATTACCCTGAATAACCTCGATTTTATTCTTTTTGAATAAGTACTGAATACCCTTGCTCATACCATCAGCAACACCCCTGCTGCGTGTCACCATTGCTTCGAAATCTGCACTGGTTTCACCCTCTATTTTAACACCATAATCGGCGGCATGCTTTAAATATTCAAAAACATTGGCACTTTTAAGTAAAGATTTTGTTGGTATACATCCCCAGTTAAGGCAAATTCCACCTAACTCAGAACGTTCTACAACAGCTACTTTAAGACCTAATTGAGAAGCCCTGATTGCAGCGACATATCCTCCTGGTCCACTACCAATTACTATTAAATCGTAATTCATTTTATTATGTTTTGTTTCTTATTTAGACAAAGTTCAAATAACAAATGTAAAAAAAATTCAATGCCTTAAAAATGACACATCGATTACATAAACAAAATTAGAGGCCAAGAGTTTGAAATAAAACGACAAATATCAAGTATTGAAAATAAAAAAGGAGGCAAAAAGCCTCCTTTTTATCTTATATGTAACAGATTACCTTAATTAAGCAGTTCTGCAATTTTTGCGTGTAACTCCTCTCCGCGAAGGTTTTTAGCAATAATCATTCCCTCTTTGTCCAGTAAAACAGTGTGAGGAATACCCGAAACAGCATATAATTTAGCAGCTTCACAACCCCAACCTTTTAAATCTGAAACATGATTCCATGTTAATTGATCATCTTGAATCGCTTTTAACCATGCATCTTCCTTCTGATCAAGAGAGACTCCAAGAATATCAAATCCTTTGTCTTTGAACTCTGCATATAATTTAACAACATTAGGGTTCTCACGGCGACAAGGACCGCACCAGCTAGCCCAGAAATCAACTAACAAATATTTTCCTTTAAATGAAGATAATGCAACCGGATTACCTTCAGTATCATTCATAGTGAAATCAGGAGCCATTTTACCAACAGCAACAGCTTCAAGCTTTTCAATTTTCTCGCTTAAAGCAACATAATAGGTCGAAGTATTTAAAGTTGGATCTAATAATGCCAATCCTTCTTTCATTTCCTCAACTGTTTTGTGTCTGTAAACATTATTTACTATAAATGCTGAGGCAGGAGATGTTGGATTAGCTTTCACCACATCCATTTGAATATTTTCTACAGACTCCTGGTTGGCCTGGTATTCTTCGTAAATTGCTTTTTGCTTAGCTGTATCTCCAGCCTGGCCAGCTTCACCGTAAGCCTTTTTCAATTCATCATTCTTCTCACCCACTTCTTTTAGGGCATCACTTACCGACTTGTACACAGTAAAAACAGCACCTCCGGTCAGATCAGCTTCTGCTATTTTATCAAGAGAACCATTAATTGTATACTCTACATTGTCAGCGAAAAAGTTTATGGTATTTCGAGAGTCAGCTTCTCCAAGCAATACAAATACCGGTTCAGTTAACTCAGTCGAATAATTTACCACACCTTCGGTAATTGTTAAAGTATCTTTTACATTAACTCCGTCTTTGTCATAAATGCTAATAACAACAACTTTATCAGCAGCGCCTTCAAGCTGACCAGTTAGTTTAAAACTTGCCGCCTGAGGCTGGCATGATGCCAAGGCCACTAAAGCTGCAAAGGCAAAGAATAATAGATTTTTCATTTGATGAATGTTTTTAGACTATTGTATCAATAGTCTGGGTTGTTTAATATGAGACGATAAATATACTTGCACAAATGTAGATATCAAAATATGTATACTAAAAAAGCCACCTTGAACAAGGTGGCTTCTTCAAAATTCATCTTACTGATATCTTAGTTCAGCAACTCTGCCAATTTCTCTTCTAAAGCAGAACCTCTCAGGTTCTTTGCAATAATTTTACCTTCTTGATCAAGTAAAAAGGTACTTGGAATACTCTGAATAGCATATGCTTCTGCCACTCCCGATTCTTCAGTAGCTAATACCTGAGTCCATGTTAAGCCATCTTCTACAATCGCTTTTTTCCAGGCAGCTTCATCGCGGTCAACAGATACACTTAAAACTTCAAAACCCTTACTGTTGAATGCCTTGTAAGCTTTAACTACATTCGGATTTTCTTTACGACATGGCTGACACCAGCTAGCCCAAAAGTCAACCAGTACATATTTACCTTTAAAACTACTCAATGAGACAGCTTCTCCGGCAGGCGTATTCAGCGTAAAGTCAGGAGCTACTGCTCCTTCAGCTGTAGCAGCCTGTGCCTTTTCATACTCTTCCAGGGGACCTAATAATTCTTTCATTTCAATAAAATACGGATGCGTCGACATTGATGGCTCAAACTGAGCTATTAGCTCACGAAGCTCTTCAAGATCCAGGGAACCAGCCATATTTAATGCGAAAAATAATCCACACTCATTGGAAACATTTTCATTAATGAAGTTCTTGAAGTAAGCACGTTGATCCTCGAGAAGTGCCTGCATTTCTTCCTGCAGCATTTTTTGCTTATCTGCATCCTGACTCATATAAGCCATCTGAAACTCCTGCTGCAGCTCTGCCTGTCTTTCCTGTCCTGGAATTTCATTATTAAATTTCATTAATAATTCAGTCAATTCAGAACCTTCTACTTCAATTTCAGATAGTTTATCAACGTTACCTGTAATTGTAATTTTATTATTGGAAATAAAGAATACAGCCGGCTGTTGTTTTCCGTCAACCACTGCAATGTACAACATAGGTGCATCCACACTTCCTGTGAACTGGAATACTCCATTATCCATTACCGTTGTGTCAACATCAACCGGACGACCTTTTTCAATTCTTTTTAGGATAACTCTTTCAGATGTAGCACCTTCAAGTGTTCCTGTAACTTCATAAGATTTTGGTTGACAAGCAACCAACATTGCAACACCAAAGATGGCTAACAAAACTTTTTTCATGTGATTATAATTTATCTTCATTTGTCACATACAACAACCTCGAGAATAATTCATTCTGTAATGTGTCATTCAAGAATGTAAAAACGGATTGAACAATGTGATTTAATAATAATGCCTAAAGCTATATATATTATTTATATATTCTCAAAATAACTATCCAATAAATCTTTAGCGGCCATAAACGAACTCTTCTCATCATTCAACACCTGATTTTCATTGATCGTTAACGCTTTTTTAATCAACGGATGATGATAGAAATTATTACGCAATTGCTCATTAATACTTTCATACATCCAATATTTGGCCTGTGAACGCCTGTTTGCATCGAAATAGCCATTTTGTTTAGTTAACTGCACATATTCCAGGATCATATCCCAGATCTTATCAACATCCTTATGGTACAATGAGGAACATGTTTTAACTTCGGGGGTCCAGCCCGATTTAGTTGGCGGAAACAAATGCAAAGCACTGCGATATTCAGCCTGAGCGAGTTTTGCACGTTCCACATTTTGCCCGTCCGCTTTATTTATAGTAATGGCATCAGCCATTTCCATAATACCCCTTTTTATACCTTGCAGTTCATCACCTGCACCAGCCAGCATCAGCAGCAGAAAGAAGTCAACCATCGAATGTACAGCTGTTTCTGATTGCCCTACCCCAACCGTTTCGATAAATATGGTGTCAAACCCGGCTGCTTCACAAAGTATAATTGTTTCGCGCGTCTTTCGGGCCACACCTCCCAAGGAACCGGCAGACGGTGAAGGACGAATATATGCATCCTTTTCACCTGAAAGTTTTTCCATACGGGTTTTATCGCCTAAAATACTTCCTTTTGAACGCTCACTTGAAGGATCAATGGCTAATACGGCAAGCTTACCGCCATTTTTAATAATGTGCATTCCCATGGATTCAATAAAAGTACTTTTACCTGCACCCGGAACGCCTGTAATTCCCAAACGAATACTTTTACCGGCATGTGGTAAGCATCGTTCAATAATTTGCTGCGCAACTTTCTGATGTTCAGGAAGTGAACTTTCCACCATGGTAACTGCACGGCTTAAAACCGTAACGTTTCCTTCCAGAATACCATTAACGTACTCATCTATCGAAAGCTGACGTTTTCTTTTTATAATTCGTTTAGCAGCATTAGGGTTAATTGAAGGAGCATCCTCAACCCCCTTATTTACTTTTAAACCTTTAAAATTCGGATCATTCTCTATGTGATGATGATCATCCGCTTTTTTCATGCAACAGTTGGTATTTATAATAGAATAAGGAGAGTTAATCATGTGCTAACTCTCCTTATTCCAAATCTTTTATAATTCTAGTTTATTTTCACATTACCAGTGATCATCAAGGTATGAGTGGTTGTTTTAGGATCATTTGTAACTATCCTCACGGTTTTAGTCTGGCGTCCGCTTTTACCTTTTGAATCAAATTGGGCAGCTATTAAAGTTGTTTCTCCCGGCTCAAGAATTGTTTTTGCCGGCTTAATAGCAGTGCAACCACATGATGCTTTAACTTTACGTATTATCAGCTGTGTTTTACCTGTGTTTTTAACTTCAAACTGGTGCTTAACCACATCTCCTTGTTTTATATCACCAAAATTCCAGTTTTTCTCTTCAATGGTTGCAACAGGGGCTTTTTTAAGCTTTTCAGCGTCCCATGTTGAGAAATCTTCCTGAATGGATGCACTAACGGTGACCCGATTAGAATAATTGCGAACATCATTGAAAATGATGAAGATATTGTCAGTTACAAATCCCCAGTCATTCTTTAGTTTTGCATCATATGTTGCTGTGATGACAGCCGCTTTTCCCGGCTGAACAACTTCAGGAATACATTTAATTTTTATGTGAGAAGGCACATTTACGAAACCTAATTTAACCGGTTCTTCTGAAGTGCTGATTATTTTTATACTCTCTTCTTTAACCTGCACTGGAGTGATACTTGTAAAAGCCAGGTGCGAAGTTTCAAGTCTGATTTTACCCATATTACGTGGATAAATATCTTCCATCGTCATTTCACGAGGTAAAACCTTACCATTAATGCGTAGAATTACTGTTGCATTTTGCGCATTTGAACTAACTGTAATTGTCTTATTAAAGTTACCAGGACGATTTCGAGGATCAAAAGTCACATTAACCATACCTGAACCTCCCGGAGGAATTGGAGTTCTGGTCCATTGCGGAGTGGTACATCCACATGAGGCTTTTACGTTATGCAAAACGAGTGGTTGTCCGCCAGTATTCTTAAATTTAAATTGAAAAGCCTTGGTTCCACCATCTTCTTTAACTTCTCCAAAATTGTGAATGACTTTGTCAAATGCAAGATTGGGTTTTGCATGTTGGGCGTATACATGACTTGCCAAAAAACTAATAAAGAGTGTGAATATGAAAAACTGCTTCATCGTTAAGTTAAGTTTTAAGTGCTATAATTTAGTTACTTCAACACATTCGTACGCAATACCAGTAATGAGTGTTACAAGTATTGCACCAATTGAAGACAAATCTATAAATAAATTACAATGTTTATAGCCAGTTCAGTTATTTTAACAAGGCATTAATACCCCTGTTTTTTGTATTAAACTTATACGCTGACAAAAAGTTCATATTGATGCCATCCTTAATTTTGTTTTTAAAAGGTTTCGTTAATCTTTTTATAGCTTATGAAATTTTAAAAGTTATTTTTGTTATTCTTGTTTTTTCACCCTAATAAAGTGTGTTGATCATTTCTGCCATGAATAAATTTTGTATAATACTATTAGTAGCGGCATTTACTTTCAGTTGCCAGCAACCTGAAAAGGAATCAGGTCACCATTTAAATATTATACCACAGCCCAATGAATTAAGACTCAACGAGGGATATTTTGAAATTAGCAGTTCTACACTATTGGTATATAAAGGGCTTGATAAATCTGTTCTAAACACCGTTTCATATTTTCAGTCATTTCTTAATAGTACAGCAGGTTTCAACCTTGAGTTAATTGATGATCAACCATCTGAAAACTATATTATTTTTAAAATAGATTCAGGCATAGTTGATAATACAGAGGGCTATTTTTTAGAAGTATCATCGAAAAAGATAGAAATTATTGCAGCCAGTGCAAGAGGGTTATTTTATGCTATACAATCAATCAGACAAATATTACCTGAAGGGCCAGGGCAAACCCGGTTAGCAGCGGATACCAAATGGATTATACCAGCCCTCTCAATTAAAGATTATCCACGTTATAGTTATCGTGGATTAAACCTGGATGTGTCACGACATTTTTACCCCGTTGAAGTTATCAAAAAGCAACTTGACCTATTGGCCTTGTATAAAATAAATGTATTTCACTGGCATTTAACTGATGATCAGGGCTGGAGAATAGAAATTAAGAAATATCCGCAATTAACCTCTATTGGCTCGAGAAGAAGCAAAACTCTTATTGGTCATGCCGCAACAATACCGCAGAAATACGATAATGAACCTTATGAGGGTTATTATACCCAGGAACAAATAAAAGACATTGTTAACTATGCTAATGAACGTCATATAAGTATTATCCCCGAAATAGAAATGCCTGGCCATGCCTTAGCCGCACTTGCTTCTTATCCGGAGCTCGGTTGCACAGGTGGTCCTTATGAGGTCGCGACCCGATGGGGTAGCTTTGATGATGTCATTTGCGCTGGTAAAGAATCGAGTTATGTCATAATAAAGGACATTCTAAGTGAAGTTGCACAACTATTTCCGGGTGAATATATACACATTGGTGGTGATGAGAGTTCTACATTAAGATGGAGGAATTGTAATCATTGCCAAAAATGCATGACAGACAATATGCTGGCAACAGAAAACGAGCTTGCCAATTATTTTATAAGAAGAGTTCAGCAAATTGTAGAAGATCTTGGTAAAAAAATGGCTGGATGGGATGAAGTAATGACTGATAAGACTTTGAGCAATGCAACAATTATTGTCTGGCAAGATGATGCTGAGATAAAGCAGGCAATCCACAACAACAATAAAATAGTTAAATCACCAAATAACTTTCTGTATTTTGATCACTATCAAAGTGAACCACAAAACCACCCCTTGGCTATAGGTGGCTATACCCCTTTGAAGGATGTTTATTCTTACGAACCTGAAACAGGTGATCTGAGTCATGATGAAGAACGATCGATAATTGGCCTTCAGGCTAATTGCTGGTCCGAATACATGACTGACAGTGACCAACTTGAGTTTATGCTTTATCCACGCCTATGCGCATTCTCAGAGATCTGCTGGACAACTACTGAACAAAAAGACAGGTCGGTATTTATGCAAAAACTTGATCAGCATTTAGAGCGTCTTGGAACACTTGGTATTAGTTACTTCTACGAAGTGCCAAAACCGATCCTGAACCATAAGGAACTCAATTTTGTAAACACCACTGCCCTTGATTTTACAAATATTTCAGATAAATATGAAACCAGGTATACGACTGATGGCTCAGAGCCAGATGAAGCATCGCATCTTTTTACGAATAAAACAGCAATCAAGCAGTCGGCTACTGTCAAAGCTATTACTATAAACAAGGCTACCGAAGAGCAAAGTAAAACAGCTATCTTCAATTTCAACAAATTAACTTTCCAAAAAGCTGAAAAATATAAAGGATCCACAAATAAAGGCCTGATATTCTCTTTGCACCATGGTCGATTTAAGAGCGTAAAGGAGATTCAGAATATCAGTGCAAGTCAAACAGGTGTTGTAACACATTCTTTCATTCCGGATTCCGTTGGTTTGGAAGGCTTTGGACTTATTTACAGCGGTTACTTTAAAGCCATGAAAAAGGGGATCTATGAATTTGCCCTCAATTCTGATGATGGTAGTGCCTTGTACATTAATAATGAAATGGTAGTCAATAATGACGGAATACATGGCAAGAAAATAGAAAGAGGGGCTATTGCTTTAAATAAGGGAGTTTATAAAATTAAAGTACTATATTTTCAAACGACAGGATACCAACATTTTAACATTCACTTAACCACTCCTGATAAAAACAATAAACGTTTGACTCCAAAGGATTTCATCCATTAAACCTAAGAGTGAAACTTAATTGCTGCTATTCCCATATTTAAGTTTAAACATATTCGTGTTATCTTTGTAACGAAGTTTTAAAATATTAACATTTTGTAGCAGATTTATCAGTTACTCAAAATCGTTTTGTATGCAAAGCCGTATTAAAGAATTAACAAAGCAATACCTATCTCAGATTATTGATATTCGCAGACATATTCATCAACATCCTGAATTGTCATTTGAAGAACATCAGACTTCGGCATTTATTCAGGAAAAGTTAAGGAATATGGACATCCCGTTTAAGGCAGGTTTTGTTAAAACTGGTATAATTGGCTATCTAAAAGGTAAAAATCCTGGTAAAAGAACCATTGCCCTTAGAGCGGATATGGATGCATTACCGATTCAGGAATCCGGTAATTTAGAGTTTACATCCAGAAATGAAGGCGTTATGCATGCATGTGGACACGACGCTCACACAGCTGCATTATTGGGTGCTGCTATGGTTCTAAATGAGCTAAAAACTCAATGGGAAGGAACAATACTGCTATTATTTCAGCCTGCCGAAGAGGTATTTCCCGGAGGTGCCAAGCTTATGATGGACGAGGGCTGTTTTGAGAACAATGAACCTGAGCTAATTATCGGTCAACATGTACTGCCAAATATGAAAACCGGACATGTTGGCTTTAAAAGTGGCATGTACATGGCTTCTGGTGATGAAGTGTATATTACTGTAAAAGGGAAAGGTGGTCATGCCGCCATGCCACATGCCTTAACTGATACTGTACTGATAGCCTCGCATATTATTGTTGCTTTGCAGCAAATTGTGAGCCGGATTGTACCAGCACAAATCCCAACCGTATTATCATTTGGTAAAGTCATTGCCAATGGAGCAACCAATATTATACCGGAAAAAGTTGAAATTGCAGGCACTTTGCGCACCATGAACGAGGAATGGCGTGCCATTATAAAAGATAAAATAAGAGCAATTGCAAAAGGAACTGCCCAATCAATGGGTGCTGATGTTGAAATTGATATTAAAGACGGTTATCCGGTTGTTCATAATAATGAGCTTGTAACTGAAAAAGCCATCAGTTTTTCTCGTGAATATATTGGTGAACAAGCAACGGAAATTATGAATACCCGAATGACTGCTGAAGATTTTGGCTACTATTCACAAAAGTACCCATGTACTTTTTATCGCTTCGGTGTTGAACAAAAAGAAGGTCAGACAGGCAGTTTACACACCCCTCAATTTAACTTAAATGAAGATTCTTTAGAAACTGCTGCAGGTTTATTGGCCTATATGGGATATAAATTTATGACAGCCGATTAATTAGAAACCTTCTAAACACCTGTAAAACCAGCTAATCTCCAACTGTTTAAATAATAAAAGACCTTAAAGCCTTATTTATATCGTTTAAAAATAAACTACTTTCGAAAGGAAATCTTTTTTTTAATTAAAAAAGCAGATAATTTTGCTCATGTAATAATAACCAATAAAGACAAAAAAATGGCTTACGTAATTAATGAAGACTGCATCGCTTGCGGTACTTGTGTTGACGAATGTCCAGTAGAAGCTATCGCTGAAGGCGATATTTATACAATTGATGCTGAAGCTTGTACTGATTGTGGTACTTGCGCTGATGTTTGCCCTACTGAGGCAATTCACCCGGCATAAGCTTTTACAAGCAAAAAATAAAAAAGCCCCTTAACGGGGCTTTTTTATTATCCTTTATTTGGGTTTTATCCTAATCGAGAAATTCGCTGCAAAGTTTCCGGGTCAAGAATCTTTATCACCCGTCCATTCACTGCCAATACTTTCTCATTAACAAACGAGCTTAAAGTTCGGATAGCATTGGAGGTTGTCATATTAGAGAAATTCGCCAAATCTTCACGCGATAAATAGACGGCCAGCGTTTGCTCATCTTCTTCATAACCATATATATCTCTTAACACACATAAACTCTCAGCCAAACGGCCTCTGATATGCTTTTGTGTAAGCGTAACGGTTCTGTATCGCGCAAAACCTAATTCACTGGCAAATGACTTAATAAATGCCATGGATAAGGCCGGATTTGTTTTCATCAGGTTATAAATAACCTTTTTGGGAACGTGAAATATTGTGCAAGGTTCAATTACCTCAGAACTTGCAATATGCATCTCCTCGGCAAATAAGGCACGATAGCCTATAAAATCAGGAGCTGATGCCATACGTACAATCTGTTCACGGCGACTCACACCTTCCTTGAAAATCTTTACTTTACCTTTCCCAAGGCATAACAAACCTGTTGGTTTCTCGCCTTCCTGATATATGATATCATTCTTCTTATAATAGACAGTTGAATGATTCTCTAACAGGTATTCCTTTTCCTCTTCTGTAAGTATGTTATACAGCTTTGGAATATCTTTTATCGTGGGTTCTACAGGGGTATTATTTTTCTTAACAGGCATTACAGGGGTGTTATAAAACTATGTTGTATAACATACAAATTTAAAAAAAAAGCTGAATCAGCACTAAAAATCTATTAAAATCAACAGAAGAGTGCCTAGTATTTTGCTACCAATGGCATACGCCTTCCAATACCAAACGCTTTACCCGAGATCCTTAAAGTTGGGGCCGTTTGAAAACGCTTGTATTCATTCATATTGACTAAGCGAACAGCCTTTTTAACGGTTTCCTCCTCAAAACCATCATTGATAATTTCGTCGGGCGATTGGTTCTTCTCAATATATCGGAATAATACAGCATCAAGCACATCGTAATCAGGTAATGAATCAGAATCTTTCTGATCTGGTCTTAATTCGGCCGAAGGTGGCTTAACAATGGTATTTTCAGGTATTATTTCTTCGTCTCGGTTTATGTATCGGGCCAATTTAAAGACATCAGTTTTATATACGTCACCCAATACTGATAAACCACCGTTCATGTCACCATATAAGGTTCCGTAGCCAACAGCAGCCTCACTTTTATTGGAGGTATTTAATAGAATGTGTCCAAACTTATTCGATAATGCCATAAGCAATGTACCACGAATACGTGCCTGAATATTCTCTTCTGTCACATCAGCTTCCTTACCTTCAAATATCGGACTCATAAGGTAATTGTAACTGTTAAAAATCTCTTTAATGGGAACAATATCATATTGTATACCCAAATTTTCGGCCAAATCAACCGCATCTTTAATGGAGTGATCAGACGAATATTGAGAAGGCAACAACAATACCCTTACATTTTCTTTACCCAATGCCTCTGCTGCAATTGCAACTGTAACTGCGGAGTCAATTCCACCCGATAGTCCAAGTGTGGCTTTAGTAAAGCCCATTTTCTGAAAATAATCACGCACGCCGGCAACCAGCGCATCATTGATCAACTGAATTGGTTTTGTTGGCCTTGGAGGCGCTACTGCATCAGAATCAACCATTTTCAGGTCAATAGTCAGGTGATCTTCGTTAAAGGCACAGGCTTGCTGCGTAATATCTCCCCTGCTATTAACAACCATACTATTACCATCAAAGATAAGTTCGGTGTTGGCTCCCACCTGGTTCACATATATAAACGGAATTTTATACTGACGCGCCTTATTGCGAACAATATCACGGCGGATATCAACCTGGGTATAAGAAAATGGTGAAGCTGCAATATTAATGGCGAAATCAGGCTTTTGCTGCATTAATTTGTCCATTGGAGACAAAGTGTACAGTTTGTCGCGTGCAAAAGCATTGGCAACCGGCTGATCATCCCATATATCTTCACAAATTGTTAATGCGATCTTCTTACCCTTGATCTTTACTAATTCGAAAAGAATATTTGGTTGAAAATAGCGGTACTCATCAAATACATCATAATTAGGAAGAAGTGTTTTTCGCACAATTTGCTTTATTCCTCCATCTTCAAGAACATAAGCTGTATTAAACAGGTTTTTACCCTGCGGTTCAGGATTAATTTCAGGGCCACCAACAATTGCCGATATACCCACACAATGTTTAGCTATACGATCAATCGTGTCAATACAGCTTTGAATAAACTCTTTTCGCTCTAGAAAATCATAAGGTGGATATCCACAAACTGACAATTCAGAAAAAACCACTAAATCAGCTGCTTCTTTTTTAGCAGCTTCAATACTGTTGATCATCTTATCAGCATTGGCCTCAAAGTTGCCAATATGATAGTTTAATTGCGCTAATACAATTTTCATTACTTCCTTCCTGTTGCTTTATTTATTATTAACTCTTAGAAGATGATTCCAAATTGAAATGTAAATCGGTTTAATGTGGTTTTATCATCAATAGCATTATCTGTTACATCCAGAAAACCACCACTGTATATTAATCCCAGCATCATGTACGTATCTCCGCCAAGCGAATATTCCATTCCTCCACCTAATTGATAACCTAAATCAAAAAAGTTAACCTCATTTTTCAGGTTGTTACCTTCGCCATCATTGGTTTTAATATTGTATTGAGTATACAAACCAAACTGCCCGTAATAGCGTGAGCGATGGAATTCATTGGTGATCAGTTTTAATGCAATTGGCACCTCTATGTATTTTAAGCGGTAGGTAACATCTCCGGGGTATTCTAAATTGCCACCTATTTCAACCGGATTGTCAGCAGGGTAGCTTAACTTACCCCCTGTGGTATTAATCGTTAAACCTGTTGAAAAAGCATAGTTCGTATCGAAAAAACGATCCATTACCACACCAAAATTATATCCAAATAAGTTGCCATTGCCATCAACTGAGCTGTTATCGGAGGATAACCAAGATATTTGTGGGCTTAAAACAAATGATAACCGTGTTCTTTTATTGTCCTGGGCACTTATATTTGTTGCTAAAATTAATCCCAGTAATACAAGAAGGGTCGAATGTCTCATTATAATTCTATTTAGGTTGAAATTTCAGTACAAACATAGTTAAAACATGGATTTCATCCACTTTTTTTTGTCTCTAACTGCATATTTTCGAAGCTTTCGTATTTTTACCTCATATTTGAATTTATAACCATGAAACAAGTATTATTTATCCTAACGGTATTCGCTTTGATTTTGGGTGCGTGTAACTCAAGTAAAGGACCCGACGTCAGCCATATCCATTTATCAGTTGAACCTCAGCTGTTTTTCATTGATCTTTTTGAAATGAACGAAGACGATCTTGATAATGAAATCATCAGGCTACACCAAAAATATGGCACTTACCTTGATGCCTACAGTCAGCAAATCATAAAGATCGGCAGCCCCTCAAGCCCTAACTATAATAATTACTTATCCAGCTTTTTAAACTATGAAGACAACAAAGATGTTTTTAAAGCCTGTAAGGAACAATATTCAGACACTAAGAATGTGGCTGAAGATTTAACAGAGGCTTTCAAACATTATAAATACTACTTTCCTGAAGCGGAAATTCCGCAAGTTTATTTACACACCTCCTATTTTCATCAAAACCTGGCAATGGATTCAGGTTGGGTGTCAATAAGTGTTGAGAATTATTTAGGCGCTGATTGTGAATTCTATGAGTGGCTGGCTAAACCTCTTTACTTAAGACAAAAAATGATTCCAGAAAAGTTAGTGCCTGATATTATGAAGGCCATGGCCATTGGTAATTTTTCTTTTGAAACAAAGAACGAAGACGTTATCAGTAAAATGATATCACAAGGAAAAGTACATTACTTCATTAAACAAATGATTCCGGATATTCAAGATACTTTATTGTTTGATTTTTCTGAAGTTCAATTCAAATGGTGTGAAAATTATGAAGCTGACATCTGGGCCAGTATGGTAGAGCAAAAACACCTTTACGAAACAAATCGTATGGTGATACAAAAATACGTTGGAGACAGTCCGTTTACCTATTATTTTGGCAATGAATCGCCCGGAAAAGCAGCAGTATTTTTAGGCTATAAGATCATTGAAGCCTACATGAAGAATAACCCTGATACTTCCCTTGAGGATCTGTTAAATATCAAAGACGGGCATCTAATTTTACAGGAAGCCAGGTATCGTCCGTAAATAGTTGAAGCATGAAAATAAGCCTATTACAATACGCTCCTCAGCTCAATAACTTACAAGCCAACCTGGACGCTATCTCTGCTTTAATGGCTCCTTCAGACAGCGACCTTTATGTTCTTCCTGAATTGTCAAACTCAGGTTATAATTTTATTGACAGGCAAAACGCTTTTGATAATTCAGAGTCGATCGAAGACAGCATATATATTCAAAGACTGATGGCGTTGGCCAAAAACAAGAATGCACATATTGTTAGCGGCTTTTGCGAACGTGATAATGATAAACTGTATAATTCATCAGTTTTGATCAATTCTGAAGGTGTGGCAGGCCTTTATCGTAAGTTGCATTTATTTCTTAACGAAAAAGATTATTTCGAACCTGGCAATAAAGGATTACCTGTATTTGATACTCCAATAGGTAAAATAGGCATGCTTATTTGCTTCGACTGGATGTTTCCTGAAGCCTGGCGTACACTGGCCTTAAAAGGAGCTCAAATAATAGCGCACCCTTCCAATTTAGTATTACCTTATTGCCAAGGCGTAACCCCCTCCTATGCTTTGGTCAACAGATGCTATACAGCTACCGCCAATCGCATTGGTACTGAAGGAGATTTAACTTTCACAGGGCAATCTGTTCTGTCTGATATTAACGGCAAGGTAGTTATTAAAGGCAGTAAGGATGAAAGTCAGTTATTATCTGCAGAAATTGATATAAGTTTGGCAGATTCTAAATATGTGACCGCACGTAACCATGTATTCGAGGACAGAAGAAATGATGTTTACGGCGATTTAAATATCGGTACTAATGATTGAGCAAAAGAAAGAACTCAGAAAGAATGTAAGGGAGTTAAAAAAGCTATTAAGCACTGCGGAAAGAAACAGACAGTCCAAAATAATTCATCGGAAACTGGAAGAAACAGCCCTTTTCAAAAGCGCCAGATCAATTCTTTTGTATTGGTCATTACCTGATGAAGTGCCTACTGAAAGTCTGGTCAATAAGTGGTTTAAAGATAAGAAGATATACTTACCTGTTATTGATGGTGATGATTTAAAAATCGTTCAATATACAGGAGAAAGTTCATTGGTCGCCGGTGATAAGTACGGCATTCCAGAGCCTGACGGACCTGTATTAGAAGATGAACAAAGCATTGAAATTGTTATTGTTCCCGGAGTTGCTTTTGATACCAATAATAATCGCTTGGGACGAGGTGCAGGCTATTATGACCGCATATTAAAGCGAATACCATTCGCTAACAAAATTGCATTTGCCTTTGATTTTCAAATGGTAGATACAGTGCCTGTTGAAGAGCATGATATCAAAATGGATATAATAATAAACCCACATTGATCACAATGCGGGTTTTGTATTTTTGAATGGTATCTATTTTGCTATACCAAAAAGATCGTAGTCTTCTGAATCAGTAATCTCCACATTGTAAAAATCACCAACATTCAGTACTTCATTTTCATCTTTATGCAACAGAACTTCCTGATCAACTTCAGGAGAATCATATTCAGTTCGACCAATAAAATATTCCCCCTCTTCCCTGTCAATGATCACTTTTAGGGTTTTACCGACTTTCTCAGCATTTATTTCTTTGGCAATACCGTTTTGAATTTCCATTATACGATCTGCACGCTCCTGCTTTACTTCCTCCGGAATATCATCTTGGTATTTCTTATGAGCATAAGTATCGTCTTCATGTGAATAAGGGAAAACGCCCAGTCTCTCGAAACGAATATCTTTTACAAACTGCTCCATTTCAGCAAAATCCTGTTCTGTTTCACCCGGATGACCTGTTATAAATGTCGTTCGTAAATGAATATCGGGTACCTGAGTACGCATTTCTTCCATCAAACGATACGTTTGATTCTTACTTACCCTGCGACGCATAATACCCAACATATTATCACTAATATGCTGCAATGCTATGTCAAGATAATTACAAACTTTCGGATTCTCATTGATGACCTTTAATACATCCAGTGGAAAACCAGCAGGATAAGCATAGTGCAGGCGAATCCACTCTATACCATCAATAGCAGCCAGTTTATCAGTTAATTCGGCCAGTTTATAGTCTTTATATAAGTCGTAACCATAGAATGACAGATCCTGTGCAATTACCTGTAATTCTTTAACGCCGGTATCTCGTAATCGTTTTGCTTCATCTAACAGGTCATCCATAGGACGACTCACATGCTTTCCGGTAATGATTGGGATTGCACAGTAACTGCAGGTACGATTACATCCTTCTGAAATCTTTAGGTATGCATAATGAGCAGGAGTCGTCAACGAACGCTCATTCATTAAATCACGGCGATAGGTTGCCCCTATTTCACCAACAATCTCTTTCCAGTCGAATTTACCATAAAACTTATCCACTTCAGGAAGCTCTTTCTTTAACTGTCCCGGATAACGTTCAGACAAGCAGCCCATCACATATAACTGCTTTATATCACCGCGTTTCTTTGCCTCGGCAAACTCTAAAATGGTATCAATTGACTCTTCTTTTGCATCAGCAATAAAGCCACACGTATTAATAATGGCTACTTCACCGTCTGGTGTTTCTGCATCGTGTGCTACCTCTATCCCATTGGCTTTAAACTGACGAATAAGAAACTCACTATCCACCAGATTCTTTGAACACCCAAGGGTTACAACATCTACTTTCTTTCCTTTTGGCACAGACATCTTATCTTATTTATATGCAGAGAGTTTCTGTTATAGTAAAAGCCCTCTATTAATTTAGGTACTTAATTAGTTAAATACATTACAAAAGAAGGCTGTTATAATAACAGCCTGTACAATTTCTTATCTGAATAACGAATCAACAAACTCGTCACGGTTGAATACCTGAAGGTCCTCAATACCTTCTCCAATACCAATATACTTTACCGGAATGCTGAATTGGTCTGATACACCAATAACAACACCGCCTTTTGCAGTTCCGTCAAGCTTGGTAATTGCCAAGGCAGAAACCTCTGTAGCAAGAGTAAACTGCTTCGCCTGCTCAAAGGCATTTTGTCCGGTTGAACCATCAAGCACCAACAATACCTCATTGGGTGCGTCAGGAACAATCTTTTGCATCACTCGCTTTACCTTCGTCAGCTCATTCATTAAGTTGACCTTATTGTGTAATCGACCCGCTGTATCTATGATCACAACGTCTGCTCCCTGGTTTTTAGCCGATTCCAGGGTATCAAAAGCTACAGACGCAGGATCAGAACCCATACTTTGCTTTACAATCGGTACGTCAACACGATCGGCCCAAACAACTAACTGATCAATTGCAGCAGCACGGAAAGTATCAGCAGCGCCTAACACTACTTTCTTACCAGCCTGCTTAAACTTATTGGCCAATTTACCAATGGTGGTCGTCTTTCCAACACCATTAACACCAACCACCATAATGACATATGGATGTTCGCTTTTGGGCAATTCAAACTGACTTACATCACCGGATCTGTTCTCGGCTAATAGTTCTGCAATTTCCTCACGAAGAATATCATTGAGCTCCGACGTGCTTAAAAATTTATCTTTGGCAACGCGCTCTTCAATACGCTCAATGATCTTAAGGGTGGTATCAACACCTACATCAGAGGTGATCAACACTTCTTCCAATTCATCAAGCACTTCGTCGTCAACCTTTGTTTTACCAACTACAGCACGCGTCAGCTTCTTAAGTACACTTTCTTTTGTTTTGGCCAGTCCTTTATCAAGACTTTCTTTCTTGGCTTTGTTAAAGCTCCCGAATAAACCCATGAATATTAATTTTTAAGGGCCTAAAGATATAAAAAAGATATATACGCCAGATAAAAGACAAGGGTATTAGAACTGATTTTAAGTAGTTTTTTGTATCCCGCTCAAATATTAGCCATGAAAGGCATTGATCGTTCACAAATAAAGCTTGAATTAAGAGTATGAGAGTATGCGAAAAACAGTAGTTCTGAAGGTATATCCGGCAAAAAGTGCTTGAGGGAAAAATACTGCCACTACCTGATGTATTAGTTCGTAGCTATCTCTGGTATTTTATTTGAACTAAAGTTACAGCGCATTCTCATATTAGCTATCGTGACATTGCTTTATTGCGATATATTATAAGCCAGCCAGCAGATGTCACTATGGGCATTTTGTGTAAACTATATACCCGGAAACAGGAATTTGCATGCAATGCTTTTTTAAATCCAGTTATTACCAACAAAAAAGCTTCCCTGTAAACAAGGAAGCTTTTGTGCTATTAGTTGAATTTCAAAAATTACTTCTTGAAATATTCTTTTGCCATTTCGTTTGGTACAATCTCTTCACGGAATGTATAAGCTCCGGTTTTCTCAGACTTTACCATTTTAATCACTTTAGTGTGACCTTTACCTTCACCTTTTTGCAATGATGCTACTGCTTTCTTTGCCATGGTTAATCAGTTTTATTTGATTTCGCGGTGTAAAGTAACACGCTTCAAAATCGGATTATACTTTTTTAACTCCATGCGATCAGGAGTATTTTTTCTGTTCTTTACGGTAATATATCGGCTAGTTCCTGGTTGTCCGCTTTCTTTGTGCTCAGTGCACTCCAAAATAACCTGAACGCGATTACCTTTTGCTTTCTTTGCCATTTCTACTCCTTATTAATAGTTAGCAATAAATCCTTTTTCTTTTGCCTGCTTAAGGGCTGCTAACAAACCAACTTTGTTGATCATACGCAAACCAGATGCAGATACTCTAATGCTTACCCAACGATCTTCTTCAGGTAAGTAGAACTTCTTCTTGAAAAGATTGATATCGAATCTTCTCTTGGTTCTTCTTTTTGAGTGAGAAACATTATTTCCCACCATGAATGATTTACCAGTTATTTGACATACTCTTGACATCGCTCAACAGTTTTTTTCGGATACATTTTTCAAACAGAGCGCAAAATAAGTCATTTTTATCGGATAATACAAATATTGAAACTTATAATTCAATAGTTTTTTCATTTTTTATTGATCTGCGATATGACCTTTGCATTCCATTTGCAAATTTAAGCATTTAACATCAGCTTCTGAAAGATTGTCCCAAATCTATTATTATTTTATTCAACTTCCTGTCTGCATGGCCATATATATCTATGCATCAGCAAACAGCCACCTTATCTGCAATAACATCCCCTCAATTGTTTTGATCAGCACCCTTATATAAAGCTAATTTTATCCAAATCAGGGAATCTATTACGCTCATACCTATATGAATCACCTCTTTTTGAAACCATTTAAAACGACATGGGCAATCAGATCATTAGCATACGACTTATCGCTCGCTTATGTTTAATGATAAAACACAAAATAACCAAGGTCCTCATAATTTCAGGCTTTGCAGATAGTATGTTCATTAAATTGCTTAACAAAATGCATCGACTATTTTTTCATGCACTTTCCTTCCAGGCCTATACTTCTGTCTTTTTCAGATGTTGTAATAATAAAATTAATCCGGCATCAGAAGAGCGTTGTATGTTCCTGGCCCTGATTTTGCCGAAATTAAAACACTCACTTTTAACACCAAAGGCACCAGCTATGGCAATCCAAACAGTACCAACAGGTTTCTCATCAGTTCCCCCGTCAGGACCGGCAATGCCCGATGTTGCTATTGCAAAATCGGCATTCATCAAAGACCTGACGCCTGTTGCCATTTGCTCAACAACTTTCTTACTTACAGCTCCAAACTGTTCCAGTGCATCATTGCTGACTCCAAGAACGTGTTCTTTTATGGCGTTTTCATAAGCTATTACCCCACCTTTAAAGTAAGCCGAACTACCAGGGATACCAGTCAGCAAATGACCTATATTACCGCCAGTACAGCTCTCTGCTACTGAAACTGTTTGGCCATTCTTTTTCAAGACATTACCCAACAGTTGTTGAACGGGCAGATCTTCTTCCCCAAATATATGCTCTCCTACGATCTCATATAAACCCTTTATCAATGAAGAAAGATCTTTATTCGCCTGATTTTCGTTATCTGTTTTCGCAGTAAGACGCAGACGGATCTTACCCGGATTAGGCAAGTATGCCAGTGTTATGTAACCGGGAATACTATTTTCCCATTCTTCCAGCTTTTCTGCCAAAACCGCTTCTGGTATATTAAAAACCTGAATTGTTTTATGTATAATGTGACCGGTATCGTATCGCTTTTGCAGACGAGGAATAATCTCATTTTCCATGGCCGTTTTCATCTCGACAGGTACCCCGGGCATCGACACGATTACCTTTCCGTTTTCATCGAACCACATTACAGGTGCGGTCCCAACAGGATTCATTATAACTTCACAAGATTCGGGTACATATGCCTGGCTCTCATTTTGCTTATTAATGCCCTTAACACGCCCCTTTAACAGATTTTTCATGGCATCATAAGCATACTTATTAAACACAAGTTTAGAATTGAACAGAGCGGCAAGTGTTTCTTTTGTAATATCATCCTTGGTTGGTCCTAAACCTCCTGTCATTAGTATGATATCAACCCGTGACATAGCATCCTTTACAGCAAATGTAATGGCCTCACGGGTATCCTGGATCGATGTGATACGTGTTATATCAAATCCGGCTTGATTAAGCTGTTGACCCATCCAGGCAGAGTTGGTATCAATAACCTGTCCGATCAAGAGCTCATTGCCTATTGTAATTATTTCTACTTGCATTTTTTTTAGTTGAAGAGTTTAAAAGCTTAGAAGGAAACAGCCTTAGTAACTGAAAACATCCCGGTTACATCAACCATTCACAATACATATATGACCATTGTAATAAACTTACTTGTTCCCCTTAATTGCGCGAATTCTTTGCAATAACGGTGGGTGTGAATAGTGAAAAAACACATACAAAGGATGCGGTGTCAGGTTGCTTAAGGCATTGGACGAGATGGTTTTTAAACCACCAATAAGAGCTGAGCCCAAACCAAAACCATTGGCATATGCATCCGCTGCATATTCATTCTTGCGCGATAGAATGGTCATAAATATACCGGCAACAAATGATACAGGTGAGTATAAAATACCAAAGGCCAATATGCCAATGTGAAAATTAGGCTCCTCAACTCCCAGTGCTTTTGACAACAACGGTGAGCCTACTACCAGACCAAAAACAAATAAGATAACACCCATTTGAATGACACCTGTTATTGTACCCCATAATGTATGCCTTAGTTTATAGTGGCCAATTTCATGTGCCAATACCGCCACAATCTCATCTGTCTTTAAATCCTTGATCAGTGTATCGTAAAGGACAATACGTTTCCGACTGCCTAATCCGCTAAAAAAGGCATTGGCCTTGGTACTTCGCTTCGATCCATCCATCACATATATGTTATCAAGGTTAAATTCTGCTTTAGATGAAAAAAACTCTATAGCATCACGTAACTCGCCTTCGGCCAAGGGTGTTTGCTTATTAAACAATGGTAAGATCAATGAGGTGTAAAACATGGTCATAAAGATGGTAAACCCACTGATAACCATCCAGGCATATAACCAAAAGAGATCACCGGATATTCCGTATAACCAAATGACCAGGGCCATTAATGGCCCTCCAATCAACACTGATAATAAAGTGGACTTGATCATATCTGTAACAAAGGTCAAAGGCGTTGTTTTATTAAACCCAAAACGCTCTTCAATGACAAATGTGCCATAGATACTGAAAGGCAGACTAATGATGGAAGATCCAAGGCCTATAATGGCAAAAAACAATAAGGACTGAACTGTGGCATTGGAGCTCATCTCAGTAACCCAGCTATTGATAATGGCAAACCCACCAAAGAATAACATGCTCATCATCACAACAAAACTCACTATTTCACTTAAGACTCCAAAGCTGTAATTGGCCTTTTTGTAATCTTGTTGTTTGCGGTATTTATCGTCATCATAAATTCCTTCAAGCTCTTCAGGAATCTTAGTTTTAACTGTTTTATTATTTAAATAATCGAGCCATTGATCGAATATAAACTGCCATGTAACTATAGCGATTATAATGTAGAAAATCTGATCTGAATTCATTTAGTCGTTTTTTTAAAGCACAAATATAAGCTGCAAAATAAAATATCTTCCATCGATTAGAACAAACAAGAATCAATCGACTTCCTTGCCATACTCATTTAGAGTGATTGAGCAGGCTTACACAACAACTAATATTACAAAATTTAAGGCATTAACAACATACATAGTTCATCGCTTAAGGAATTAAACATTCCGATCGTTATCAATGAGTTTACGCTAGCTATTCATCCATATATCAACAGCCTGATTAAAAGCTTTTGCAATTTTATTTTTCAAAGCACTATCAGCTGCATACTTCTGGTTCATCTCAAACTCAATACCAAGGTAATTTAGTGGCTCAAGGTCTCTGAAATATCGCACAAAACCGTCGGGCTTACCCCTAAACGGATAATTGAAACGGGTACGGTAATCAGGCATAATCTTCTTTAGCTCGGCTTTCCAGAGTTTTGCAAACTGCTTCTCCTCCTCCCTTTCCGGATTATATAAAATACCAAAATCTGTTTGTCTGATTTCACCATTTAATTCGGGTGTAAAGGAATGAACCGACAGGTGAAGTACTTTCTTTCCACGTTGCCACAATTGCTCAATTTCCTTTTCAAATGGTCTCCTATAAGCATAATAATAATCTTCAAGTATCTGTGCTTTCTCTTTTTTAGTCAATTCCCTTGTAAACTCTGAAAATAAACTCCGCCGATACAGCGAACGGTTAACATCAACCAGTAAACGACTAGTCGTAGCAGCCTGTTTGTGTGCTATATAATCACAATCTAAAACATCAAACAACTCTAAAGCTCCAATATCGTAGCCCCTGTGTGTTTTTAGCTCTTTTCCTGCCTTTTCAAATAGTTTTATATACGTTTTCGGTATATTATTCCTCGCGTGTTCACATGAAACTACGACCGTCTTAGCACTACTCATTTTTATTTCTTTAGTTGCATTATCAACGATTCTCGATCCAGGATTTTAACACTCTTACCCCTGGCCTCAATCACTCCTTCATTATGCAAATCGCGCAAAGCCCTTCCTAAAGATGGTCTTGTAACACCAAACATATTGGCTAACTCTTCCTGGCTTTTCTTCAATAGTATTTCACCATCAACCGGACCTGCAAGCTGCAATAAATAATGGGCTATTTTACCCCTGATCGTCTGAAATGATAAAAAGCGTATCTTATCTGATAAAAACTGTGTTTTGCTCGATATCATATTCATAAAATTGTTGAGGAATGCTGAGCTTAATTGCATCAAAGAGATAACTGACTTTTTGGGCAAGTGAAAAATTTCAGCAGAGTTGTTAGCCACAATATTGACCGGACAAGTATTATTCTCACCAAATAAGAAAGCAATTGCCAGTGGTTTTGGTGGTTCAATATCTTCAATTTTAATCGCTTTACCCGAGAAATCTATCATCTCACCTTTAACACTTCCTTTTAACATGATCATTAATGAGCGACATTCTTCTCCACTTTGAGCGATCATATGGTTTTTCTCATATTTTTTAATCTGGTAAGGAATTTTCTCCAATAATTGACTTAATTCCTGATATTCAATACCTTTAAATAAGGGACATTTAGTTAGTGCTTCCATGTATTAAGTAATTTTGTACCAAATTATAAATTAATTTCGATTTTGTAACATTTGTTACAGCCTGCCTGTTGCCCTCTTTCTACATTTGCATTGTAAAATTGATAAAAAAGCTTGTGCGATGATAAGAGACATGATAAAAATAGACGAGGACAAATGTAATGGATGTGGAGTTTGTATACCCTCGTGTCACGAAGGCGCCCTTCAGATTATTGATGGCAAAGCCAGATTAATTAGCGACTTAATGTGCGACGGTTTGGGTGCATGTCTAAATCACTGCCCTCAGGATGCTATGACAATAGAAAAAAGAGAGGCAGAACCATATAATGAAATAAAGGTGATGGAAATAATGGTTGACAAAGGTATTAATACCGTTATTGCCCATTTAAAACACCTAAAAGACCATAACGAGTTTACATTTTTAAAGCAAGCTGTTAAATGGCTCAGGGAAAATGAGGCTAATTTAAGCTTCCCTCTAAAAGATGTAATCAGTGAAGTACATGGACATCAGCCTGGAGCTGAACAGAAAGAAACAACCAAACCTTCTGTACTTGAAACGGGTCATGCCGGTGGTGGTTGCCCAGGGTCGGCACCTAGGGTTATCGAACGTCCTTCAGTTGCTCCTATGGGAGGCGGATGTCCGGGATCAGCCCCAAAAACAATAGAAAGACCTTCTTCTGATTCAGCTGAAGCAACTGGTGCAGAAGCCCCGTCAGAATTACGCCAGTGGCCTGTTCAAATGCATTTGATCAATCCGATGATGCCTACTTTCAGAGATTCTGACATGGTATTGGCTGCGGACTGTGTAGCTTTTTCAATGGGTAATTTCCACAGCAAATTTTTACGCGGTCGTAGCGTCGGTATTGCTTGTCCAAAATTAGATAGCGAACAAAATTCCTACCTGGACAAACTAGTAAGGCTGATTGACGAAGCCAGGATCAACACCTTGACAGTGGCTATTATGCAGGTTCCGTGTTGTGGTGGATTATTACAGTTGGCAAAAGCCGCAGTTGACCAGGCAACGCGCAAAATACCAATTAAGGCAGCCATCGTATCTATTGAAGGTGAAATCCTTAGCGAAGAGTGGGTATAATCATTAAAGACTCACTGAAGCTAATCAACAATATAATTTGGGTTAGGTAGCAGTGGGGAATGTCGGAACCGTCCAAGCTTTCCGGGGTAGTCGCCTCAGCATTGACATTTCCCACTTTTTTTTAGAAGCTTAATGTATTAATAATCAATATAACTAAAAACCAGTAATCATGAGTATGTTTTGTTACCAATGTCAGGAAGCAGCCAAAGGAACTGGCTGTGAAATTAAAGGAGTTTGTGGAAAAACTTCTGATGTAGCTAATCTTCAGGATTTGCTAATGTACACCACCAAAGGTGTAGCCGTTTTAAGCCAATTGGCTGATGAAAAAGGACTGAATGGTGCAGCAGCTAATAAATATATCATCGATGCAATGTTTATTACCATCACCAATGCCAACTTTGATCGTAATAAAATCGTTGCAAAGATTAAAGAAGGTTATGCTTTACAGGATGAAATAAAAGGACAGATCGACCTTCCTGCCAATCTTCATGACAGTGCTGTTTTTCGCGCTGCCGATGAAAACGAAATGGAATCCAAAGCTTTATTGATCGGTATATTATCAATCGAAAATGAAGATATCCGCTCGTTAAAAGAACTATTGACATATGGACTTAAGGGAATGGCTGCTTATGGTGAGCATGCATGGAACCTTGGTTATGAAAATGAAGAGATATACACATTCGCTAAGAAAGCATTGGTAGCCACTTTATCGGATGACATTTCGGCCGATGAGTTAGTTGGTTTAGTTCTTGAATGTGGTAAGTTTGGTGTTGATGTTATGGCTTTGCTCGATAAGGCTAATACTGAATCTTTCGGTAATCCTGAAATCACTTCAGTAAACATTGGCGTGGGTAAAAATCCTGGTATATTGATCTCTGGTCATGATCTGAAAGATTTAGAGGAGCTATTGGAACAAACACAGGGAACGGGAGTTGATGTTTACACCCACAGTGAAATGTTGCCCGCTCACTACTATCCTAAATTCAAAAAGTACGAAAACTTTGTAGGAAACTATGGTAGTGCATGGTGGAAACAAACTACAGAATTTGAAACCTTTAATGGTCCTATTCTATTTACGACAAACTGTATTGTTCCACCAAAAGCATCTTATAAAGATCGTGTTTACACAACAGGTGCTTCAGGATTTGACGGTTGTGTTCACTTCCCTGATCGTGTTGAAGGAAAAGCAAAAGATTTCTCCGCCATTATCGAGCATGCTAAGAAATGCGCGGCTCCAACCGAAATAGAGACTGGTGAAATAGTTGGTGGATTTGCTCACAACCAGGTACTTCAACTGGCCGACAAAGTTGTTGATGCAGTAAAAGGTGGTGCCATTAAGAAATTTGTTGTGATGGCGGGTTGTGACGGACGCATGAATGACCGTAACTACTATACCGACTTTGCCAATGAGTTACCTCAGGATACCGTTATTCTAACTGCAGGATGTGCTAAATACCGTTATAACAAACTGCCTTTAGGCGATATTGGTGGTATCCCACGAGTTCTGGATGCAGGTCAGTGTAATGATTCATACAGTCTTGCCGTGACAGCACTTAAGCTTAAAGAAGTATTTGAATTGGATGATATCAATGATTTACCAATTGTATACAACATTGCATGGTATGAGCAAAAGGCGGTAATTGTTTTACTGGCTCTTTTACACCTGGGCGTTAAAAACATCAACCTTGGGCCTACATTACCGGCATTTTTATCTCCTAACGTTGCTAAAATATTGGTTGAAACCTTTGGTATTGGCGGAATCAGTACAGTTAAAGAAGATATTGAAAAGTGGATCAATTAACAGCCTCATGAATTCACTGAATAATTAATGGTTATACCTGCACCTCATTAGAGGTGCAGGCTTTATTGTTTACAATTACCTGCATCATAGTTATTTAGAACAAATATTAATAAGTATTTAATTACTCTAATCCGTTGAAAAACCCTTAAAATCAAATTATCTTTTTTTCACTAATCTAAATCGAATTTATATGAGCAAAAAGCTAATTGACTTTCTTAAACCTCCAGAACACTGGAAAGTACCGGTTATACTGGCCGCTGGTGTCTTTGTAGGTTTAGGCTTTTATGTGTTTTATGTATCCAGGGCTCATTCCTACCTGTCGGATGACCCCAAAACATGTGTTAACTGCCATATTATGGCACCACAGTTTGCAACCTGGAGTCATAGTGCACACCGTGAAGTAGCAACTTGTAACGATTGTCATGTTCCACACGACAATGTATTCAACACCTACTTCTTTAAAGCTAAAGATGGAATGCGACACGCAACCATTTTTACGATGAGAGCCGAACCTCAGGTTATCTTTATTCAGGAAGAAGGACGTAATGTTGTGCAACAAAATTGCATCCGTTGTCACGAACAACTTATCACAGATGATAAATTGCTGGCTCATAAGCCGGACGTTCATCGTGATATTGACGGCCGCCTGTGTGTTGACTGCCATCGTGAGACTCCGCATGGACGCGTCAACAGTTTATCAAGTGTACCTAATGCAAGAGTCCCGGTTCCGGAAAGTCCGCTTCCCGACTGGCTAAAAGATTTAAAAGAAAAATAACCTAAATCAAAAAATCACATGAGTCGAAATTGAATTTTAAGCTTTTACAAACATTCAGAATGTATACTATTCAATGAGACATGTGACAAATGAAAAAATTTATTTACATGAAACCGATACGAGAACAAATAAAGGAAAATCCCTGGCTAGGCTGGGCAATATTTTTCGTGACAATAGTTGTAGTATTTCTTTTAGGCTTGCTGGCGTCATCTGTTATGGAACGTCGTGCTGAAGCCGTTTTTGCCTATACACCTAAAGTTGAACATTCGCCAACTGAACCTCGCAATGAAGTATGGGGACAAAATTTCCCTAAGGAATACCAATCATACATGAAAACAAAAGACACTACTTTTGCCAGTAAATACAATGGTAGTGCAATGATCGATATGCTTGAAGTGGATCCCCGTTTAGTGGTTCTTTGGGCAGGCTATGGATTTGCAAAAGACTACAATCAGGGTCGTGGACATGGATATGCAGTTGAAGATATTCATAAGACATTACGTACTGGCGGTCCTACCGAGGACAAACACAGTCCAATGCCTAACACATGCTGGACTTGTAAAAGCCCTGACGTACCTCGCTTAATGGCCGAAATGGGACCTGCTGAATTTTATAAAGGCAAATGGGATGAAAAGGGTGCCGAAGTAATGAACAGCATTGGTTGTGCCGATTGTCACGATTCAGAAACAATGAATCTGAAAATCACCCGCCCTGCTTTGGTTGAGGCTTTTGAACGAATGGGTAAAGACATTAACCAGGCTTCTCACCAGGAAATGCGTTCACTGGTATGTGCTCAGTGTCACGTAGAGTATTATTTCAATAAAAAATCTCATCCTGGTTCACCTTACCTGACTTTCCCATGGGATAAAGGCATGTCGGTTGAGGCTATGGAAGAGTATTATGATGAAATAGAGTTTTCTGACTGGACACATAAATTGAGTAGAGCTCCTATGCTTAAAGCACAGCACCCTGGATACGAAGTATACCTGACTGGTGTTCATGCTAAAAGAGGTGTTTCATGCGCCGACTGTCACATGCCATATAAGAGCGAAGGTGGTATGAAATTTACAGATCACCACATCCAAAGTCCATTGAACAATGTTGCCAATTCTTGTCAGGTATGTCACCGCGAAGAAACCGCAAGTCTTATAGAAGATGTTTACGAGCGTCAGGACCGCATTATTGAAAACCGCGATAAACTGGAAGAGTTAATCGTTCGCATGCATGTTGAAGCTAAGCTGGCCTGGGATCTGGGTGCTAAGGAAGAGCAGATGAAAGACATATTGCAGGATATTCGTCATGCACAGTGGCGCTGGGATTATGCAGCTGCCAGTCACGGAGGTTCATTCCACTCACCTGTCGAAACCGGTCGTGTTATTTCAACTGGTATTACTGTTGCCCAGGAAGGTCGTATTAAACTGGCACGTTTATTAGCCGACCTTGGCCATAATGAGGAAGTTCCTTATCCGGACATCTCAACCAAAGCCAAAGCTCAGGAATATATTGGTTTGCCTGTTGAGAAGCTTCAGGAAGAAAAAGATGAATTCCTGAAAACACTACTTCCAAAATGGAAAGAGGAAGCTAAAGCACGTGAAGCTGGTTATGCCACTTCAATGAAATAAATGAATTTAACTCAATCTGGTTAGTATAACTCGTTATATTAACCAGATTGATTATTTATTTATCACTATCTAAATCAAAAGTTTATGAAAATCAAAAATATATTGGTGCTTGCTATGTTATTAATAGCAGGTAGCACTTTGTATGCACAGGTCAAAATATCGGCCGAAGTAAGACCACGAACAGAATACAGCCATGGAAGCAAAACACCGGCTACTGAAAATACTGATGGATCAATTATAACAAGCCAGCGAACACGCCTGAATCTTGACTTTAAAAATGAAGATTTTGCCGTTGGAATTGTTATGCAGGATGTACGTAACTGGGGACAGGAAAGACAATTAACGACCAATGGTAATAATGTTGTTTACCTTCACCAGGCTTGGGCTGAATGGTTTATAGATCCTAAATTTTCTATTAAAGCAGGTCGTCAGCAACTGGTTTACGATGATCATCGTATGTTAGGTAGTGTTGGCTGGGCTCAGCAGGCTCGCTCACACGATGTAGCGTTATTAAAATACACAGGTGGAGTAAAAGTACATTTAGGTCTCGCCTACCACAATTCATCACTTAACAGTGACATTTACACTGGTCCCGACGCTTATAAAGCCATGCAATACCTTTGGCTTAACCGTAAAGGCGATTCATATTCAGCCAGTTTCCTGTTGATGAATCTTGCCCGTCCTTATTTTACCGATGATACTGGTACTGATCAGGAAACAAATAACACTACCACTATTGGTACTCACTTAAAAACGAGCCTTGGCGGCATTAATCTCGCAGGTAATTTATATTATCAGTTTGGAGAAAATCCGGCAGTTAATGGCAGCGACATCTCTGCATTTAATGTATCTATTGATGCAACTGCCGCTTTGAGTGAAAAAGTTAATGTTGGTGGTGGTTACGAACTATTATCAGGAACCGACCAGGATGGTGCTGATAAAAACAATTCTTTTAATCCGTTTTTCGGTACCAACCATAAATTCAACGGCTTAATGGACTACTTCTTTGTAGGTAACCACATTAACAATGTTGGTTTGCATGATATCTATGTCAAAGCCAATGCTAAACCTGGTAAGGTCAAGTTTAATGCTGCTATCCATTTCTTCAGTGCACACGGAGAGATGACTTCAGGTAACCAGGGGTTAGGTACTGAAATTGATTTGTTCTGCGGTTATTCGCATAAAGGCAAGGTACAACTTGACTTCGGCTATTCACACATGTTTGCCGGCGACGGGCTATACGAGGTAAAAGGCGTTGAAAATAACGATGCAGGCAATAACTGGGCATGGGTAATGTTAACCTTCAAACCTACCTTATTTGAATCTAAGAAAGACTAAATTACATGTCTATATTAAAAGAGGAGCCGCCTTACAAAAAGGCGGCTCTTTTAGTTATCTTAAATGTTTTGTCAGACAGAGTTGCGACTGGCATTGATATTTCCGAACAAAGAACGCATCACCATTCTTTCATACAATGCTAAGTGCTCATCTTCAGGCTTGTCATTCAACTTTTGAATTTCAATTAATGCATATTGTTGAATAGCCAGTAATGGAAGAACAACACCTTCGCGCAGACGAATACTGTTCCTGCTTCTGGCATTATCGGCCAGTAATTCAGTATCACCAGACACTTTTAAGACCATTTCTTTGGTCAGCAAGTACTCATTGTAGATAATCTTCCAGAACTCACCAAACTTCTCATCATTCTCCATGTATTTTGTCAAAGCAAAGTTGGTTTTACTCATACTCTGCATGCTATTCGATATTAAAGCCTTGAAGAATATTGACGAATTATACAGCTCTTTACAATCGTCCAGTTTACCAGCGTCTTCCTGTTCCTTTAAGGCAGTACCAAGGCCATAAAAACCTGGTACATTTTGCTTCAACTGGCTCCAGGCACCAACAAACGGGATAGCACGCAGATCATCAAACTCAAGCTTGTCACTTGCTCCTCGTTTTGAAGGACGGCTGCCTATATTCGCCAAACCGTAATATTTCAGGGTACTCCTTTCCTCCAGGAATGGAATAAACAGAGGATGTGCCTTTAAATCGGCGTACTTCTGATATCCACTCTCCGACATCATCTGAATTAAATCACGTTGACTTTCACTTAGATCAGAGGCTGTACGATTAAATAAATTGTTCTCAAAACCTGCAGTCAGCAGGTGACCAAGGTTATGGGTCGCCGCCTCTTTTATTCCATAATGAGAGCTAATGGTTTGCCCCTGAATAGTTAACTGGATCTGATGACTATCGATGGTTTTACCTAAAGCAGAATAGAATAAATGTGTATTACCTCCTCCACGGGCCGGGGGTCCTCCCCTGCCATCGAAGAAAACTACTTCCACATTGCTTTCACGTGAGATAAGTGATATATCTTCCTTGGCACGATATATACCCCAGTTTGCCATCAGGTAACCACCGTCTTTTGTTCCATCGGAGAATCCAAGCATCACAGTCTGACGATTTTTGCGATTAGCCAGATGTGTTTTATATTTCGGGTGATTATACAGCGTTTTCATCGACTGACCGGCACCTTTTAAATCATCTACTGTTTCAAATAATGGTACCACATCTAATGATAATGGCTCATCGCCCCAACTACATAAACGTGCCAAAGCGACTACTTTAGCAATATCGATTGTTCCGCGACAATTACTAATTATATAACGATGCGCTGCACGATGACCATTTTCATTCTGAATGGTTCGAATCGCCTTCATTGATTCTAAGGTATCACGTACCAACTCATCTTCAAATACACTTGTATCAATACGTCCCTTAACTTTAAGAAGCAGGTTCAATTGCTTCTCTTCAGGTAATTCCCACATATTTTCAGGAAATAATTCAGGGTTAACACGCATTACTTCATTAAAGGCCTTTCCAATTACACGGCTGTCCTGACGAATATCTATGCTGGCGAAGAAAAAACCAAATTGCTTAATTTTACGCTTAAAGGATTTTACCTTGTCTATAAATAAACTTTGATGGTCTTTCTTAAGTACCTTTTCAACTTTATCCAATTGAGTCAGCAGGTAGTTCAGGTCAACGTTCTTATTACCTGTAGCATTGGTTAATTCTTCAGTAAACAGTTCATCCAACTCATTCAAGATATCATAAACCCCTTCAAAACTCATGCGTCGCTTAATAGACTTCAGTTCGGCATGGTAACAGCTTGCCAGAGTATAACGCAGCTTTCTTGCCACTTTTAACGTGGTCCCTACCTTGACGAATGTGTTACCATCACGGTCGCCGCCAGGCCAGAAACCCATCGTTATCAACTCTTTATTATGATCTATTTTACCGGGAAAGAATTCATCAATTCGATCAAGCAACTGACCAACAGCAGGATAAAAAATATTACCAAGGTACCAGGTTAAAGCCATGGCTTCATCATATGCCGATGGTTTCTTTTTGCGGTAAAATGGTGTTTTACCAAGCTGCTGAAGCAAATCCCTTGCATAGCCTACTTCATCATTGGTAATGGCTTCGGTTAAATCAGTTGAAATTGCCAAAACACGACCTGGATAGAATTGTGTAGGGTGTGCCGTAAGAACAGTCCTGATTCCAAAAGTATCAAGCAACTCATCCATTTGCTCTTCAAGTTTCCTGTTCTCCACCTTTTGTTTGATTCGTCCCCAGGAGTCAGAATCATTTATACGGTGAATCTTTGTATATGCAGCCTCTTCAAGAGCATCAATTAATACTATCTGACGTTCAACATACTGAATAATTTTGAAAAGGAACGATATACGTTCACGCTCTGACAGGTCAGGCTTATGCTCCTTAAAAAAATCGTCGATAATGGTTGTTGGCGACTTCCCATTTTCAAGTCCTTTAACACAGGCTTCATTCAACAATGGTAACAACAAGCCCGTTTGTTGAACGCCATGTAAAGGCAATGTGAGAAATAAACTGTTATAAAGCTGATACTTCAACTCAACCAACTCACGGTATGACTTCTCAATCTGGTTCATTCTTTTTATTCTTATTTGTGTATTGATTACATAACCACAGGGTTACCTTATAATTTAATACAGAAAACCCATATTTCCTAACAAAAACAAAGATAATATGTTTTTAAAAGCAATACTATCACGAAATATTTCTTTATATTTTTTTAAGCTTTTAATGATTTCGTTTTAATGAAAGCTATCTTCTTATTAATTTAAAAATATCTTGGCTGAGTTTTAGGGTATTTTTCTACCTTTGTAGCTTGTAATTTTGGGCTCGTATTGAGTTATTGAAAAACTAATAAAATTATTGTTGTGCCGGAAACAAGATATGTATTTGTAACCGGAGGTGTTGCCTCCTCATTAGGAAAAGGAATTATATCAGCCTCATTGGCAAAATTATTACAAGCAAGAGGTTATAAAGTAACGATTCAGAAACTAGATCCATATTTAAATGTAGACCCAGGAACATTGAATCCATACGAGCATGGAGAATGTTATGTAACTGAAGACGGTGCTGAAACAGACCTGGATTTAGGTCATTACGAGCGTTTCTTAAATGTTCCTACTTCTCAAGCCAACAATGTTACGACAGGACGTATTTACCAAAACGTGATCAACAAAGAACGTAAAGGTGATTATTTGGGAAAAACCGTTCAGATCATTCCTCACATCACTGATGAAATTAAACGTAACATCAAATTATTAGGTAATAAACACAAATATGACTTTGTGATCACCGAAATTGGTGGTACGGTTGGAGATATTGAGTCCTTACCATATGTTGAAGCTGTTCGTCAGTTAAAGTGGGAACTTGGTAACCATGCTGCTGTTGTTCACCTTACACTTGTACCATTCTTAAATGCATCGGGTGAGTTAAAGACCAAGCCAACTCAGCACTCCGTTAAACAATTGTTAGAGAATGGTATTCAACCGGATGTTTTGGTACTGCGTACTGAAAAGGAATTATCACAGGATATCCGTCGTAAAGTAGCATTGTTCTGTAACGTTGACAGCAAAGCAGTTATTCAGTCAATTGATGTTAAAACCATCTATGAAGTTCCTGTAAAAATGCAGGAGGAAGGTTTAGATGAGATCGTCTTGAAGAAAGTAGAACTTCCTATTGCTGAGAAGCCTGCTTTAAAAGACTGGAAAGGTTTCCTGAATAAATTATATAAAGCAGAAAAGACTGTTAAGATCGGTCTGGTAGGAAAGTATGTCGAGTTGGCCGATGCCTATAAGTCTATTATAGAAGCTCTGCATCATGCAGGTACATACAACAATCGCAAAGCCAGTGTGGAGTTAATTCATTCTGAAGAAATCAATGATAATAATGTTGCTGAAAAACTGAAAAACCTTGATGGTGTTTTAGTAGCTCCCGGTTTTGGACACAGAGGTATTGATGGTAAATTAACCGCCATCAAATATGTTCGTGAAAACAACATTCCATTCTTAGGTATTTGCCTGGGTATGCAATGTGCTGTTATTGAATATGCACGTAATGTGTTAAATATAACAGAAGCCAATTCACGAGAAATGAATGAACGTACACCAGATGCTGTTATTGACCTGATGGAGGATCAGAAGAATATTACTGACATGGGTGGTACGATGCGTTTAGGAGCTTATGATTGTAATCTTAAAAAAGGCAGTAATTCATATGATGCTTATGGCAAAGCTGATGTTAAAGAGCGTCACCGCCACCGTTATGAATTCAATAATGAATACCTTGACACCTATGAGAAGGCAGGTATGAAGGCTGCTGGTTGCAACCCGGAAACAGGGCTTGTTGAGATTATGGAGATACCTGAACACAAATGGTTTGTAGGTGTTCAGTTTCACCCGGAGTACAGCAGTACAGTATTAAAACCACATCCTATTTTTATGGCATTTATTAAAGCCGCAATTCAAGAATAATCTAACACTCAAAGAAATAAAATGGATAGAAATTCGATAACCGGTATTATATTAATAACCGTTATTCTGGCTTTCTTTTGGTGGGTTAACAAACCATCTGAAGAGCAGTTAGCAGAACAGCAACGTCGCGCAGATTCTATTGCAATGGTAGAAAAGACACGTGCTGAAGCTGAAGCGCAAGCTGAACAGGCCAGGAAAATACAACAACAGGAAATTGAGGCTACAAAAGACTCGGCAATAATAGCTGAAGAAAAAAGCAATCGCTATGGTTTCTTCGCCAATTCTGCAGAAGGTCAGCAGTCATTTGTTACACTTGAAAATAACCTTGTAAAAATAAAAATATCAACCAGGGGTGCCCGTATCTACTCTGTTGAACTAAAAGAGTATAATACGTTTGAAGGAAACCCGGTTGTATTAATGGATGGTGATCAGAATCGTTTTGGTTTTTACTTTACTCACAGTAACCGCAACTTCCATACTAACGACCTGTATTTTGATGTAGCATCAACATCAGCCAACAAAGCTGACTTTGTTATCAATGCCGAAGAGGGGCAGATGGTATTTTCTTATGAATTGCCAGATAACAGCTACATGGCTGATTTTAATATCAGCACCCGTGACATGGGTAGCATCATGTCAACAAGTACCGGTTCACTGGCTCTTGAGTGGAACATGCGTATGGATGCACAAGAGAAAGCTCCGGATTTTGAACGTCAGCGCTCTGGTGTTTATTTCAAGTTTACCCAGGAAGATGTGGATCATATTAATGCAGCCAGCTCTGATACTGAAAAGCTTAGTACCAAAGTTCAATGGGTAGCTTTTAAAGATCAATTCTTCTCATCTGTATTTATCGCCAATAATAATTTCATTAGTGGTGAGGTTGCAACAGAAGGTCCGGAAGATAAGAACGATCGCCTTATTATGAACGCCAGTGCACAATTGAATGTGCCATATACAGGTAATGATAATTTAGGTTTTCGATTCTACTTCGGCCCCAATGACTTTAAAACACTTAAACCATATGAAGAGGAGCTGAAGCTTCGCGAATTGGTTTATTTGGGTTGGGGACCATTACGTATTATCAACCTGGGTGTTATTGAAGTATTCCATTTCTTCGAAGGATTTATCAGCAATTATGGTTTAATTATCTTGCTGTTAACCATCTTAATAAAACTAATCCTCTTCCCACTTACCTATAAATCTTATGTTTCTACAGCCAAGATGAAGGTATTGAAACCACAGATTGAAGAGATTAACAATAAGATTCCGAAAGAAAAGGCAATGGAACGCCAGCAGGCTACCATGGCATTGTATCGTAAAGCTGGTGTTAACCCAATGGGTGGATGCTTGCCAATGCTACTGCAGATGCCTATCCTTTTTGCCATGTTCCAGTTCTTCCCCGCATCTATTGAGTTACGCGGAGAGGCTTTCTTATGGGCAGATGACCTGTCATCTTATGATTCGATCTTCCAATTACCATTTGAAATCCCATTCTATGGCGATCATGTAAGTTTATTCTGTTTGTTAATGGCCATTACAAACATTGTATATACCAAGATCAATCAGGATATGACTCAAAGCAGTCAGCAAATGCCAGGTATGAAAGGCATGATGTATATGATGCCTGTGATGTTCCTGTTCTTCTTTAATAACTATGCATCTGGTTTGAGTTACTACTACTTTATCTCAACCTTGATTACAATTGGTCAGACCTTATTGATCCGCCGTTTTGTTGACGAAGATGCTTTACTGGCAAAGCTTAATGCCAATAAAAAGAAGCCAGTAAAGAAGTCTAAATTCCAACAGCGTCTGGAAGATATGCAACGCCAGCAAGCGCAGGCTGCTAAAAAAGGGAAAAGAAAATAACAGTTGTTATTAGATAAATTTAAAGGCCGTTCTGAATTAACAGAACGGCCTTTTTAATATCTGGTTCCTGATGATTTATTATTCAGTCAGGGAAAACTAAACGCAAAACAAAGCGACGAGTTAATAGATAATTACTAAAGAAGGCACCATAAATGCCAATTAGCAACAACTTTTCACACAGCTACCTTCCATTCCTTTATAACAGATAGATAAATCCGCAATAGCACTCTGTAGGCTTACTCCCCTCCTCTTTTTTTGGGAAGACCTGGTAAATTAGGCAGAGGTGGCAATAATTCTTTTAATTCCATCAATGGCTCCAATATGTTTTTTCTGAAGTCCTTGGGGGGAATGATTACTCTTAGGGATAAGGGATCAATCTTAATTTCTGCTTTCTTGCCTAATTTAATTGGTTCCCCGTCTATGTGGCTGATTAATTTGTCATCACTTTCAATCACAATGCTCCTGGCCTTTGTAACCACATCATAACGACGCTGGTCCACACTCTGGTCTAGAATACTAATTAACAATGAAGGCCCTTCATAAATAGGGAATTCCTTGATGATACACACATCTATTAAGCCATCATCAATTTTAGCCTGCGGAGCAATGTGAATATTATTACCCCATTGCGATGAATTGGCAAAGGTAATCATAAAGGCCGGCAGCTCATAGGTCTTTCCATCAATTGAAATTCGGTAAACAGATGATTTGTACTTGGAGTATTCACTTGTAATAAGCCTCATATATCCTGCCGGTCCACGATTTTTCAGTTTGGCAAAACGATGACTAATATGACCGTCAAATCCAATACCAGCAACATTTAATGAGACCTGGTCATTAACCCGAAGGGTATCAATGTCCTTCACTTCCATGTGATTAATAACCTGCAATGCCCTGTTAACCCTCAGTGGTATATCCAAAAACCTGGCAAGCCCATTACCCGAACCTGTCGGAATAATAGCCAGTGCCGTGGTTGTATTAACCAACGACGAACCAACTTCATTAACCGTGCCATCTCCCCCAACAGCAACAACCACATCAAATTTCCCTACAGCCTCTTTTGCTAACTCTCGTGCATGACCGGCATATTCAGTATAAGCAATCTTAAAACTTATCTTGTCATGATCAATTTCACTTTCGACAGCCTTCTCTACTGTTTTTTGTTTACCAATACCTGATATGGGATTGATAATAAATAAAACACGGTTCTTCATAATGGGATTATGGGCTAAGCTTATTTTCTTTTCTTCTGTCCCCTGGTCTTAGGCTTTTTGTACTTTGCCGCCAACTTGCGTCGATACGAACCGCCCTGGTTGGTCTTTTTATTCTTATCTTTCTTCTCATGGAATGCAGCACCTTTCTGAACGGTAATCTTAGGTGTTTTAATCACTTTCATACCAGCCAGAACTTCTTTTTCAGACTCCAACAGACGTTCACTCACCTTAACGCTTTCAGGCATCGGATCCAGGCTCACCTCCTTTTTCATCAATCTTTGAATTGAAGCCCAGATCTCTTCATCATTCTCAGTAACAAAAGCAATGGATAAACCATCGGCATCTGCACGACCTGTACGACCAATACGGTGTATATATGACTCCGCTGTCTCTGGCAGATCATAATTAATAACATGACTCACATGACTGATATCCATTCCACGGGCAATCAGGTCGGTTGCTATCAGAACCCTTTTTTTCCCTTCAAGAAACTCATCAACCATTCTAAAGCGGAAGTTCTGTGATTTATTGGAATGGATCACGCCAATCTCATCCGGGAAATCAGATGCCAGCAAATCAAATAACAAATCTGCTATGCTTTTGCTTTGAACAAAGACCAAAACCTTATCCATTGATTCATCATTCTTCAACAAATGAACCAGCAGGTTTTGTTTGGTGTAAAAATTAGGTACGATATAACCCGATTGAAATATCTTCTCCAATGGTGTTCCGGTTGCTGCCACTTCAACCCTTTCAGGATTGTAAAACCACTGTTTTATGAGTTTCTCCACATCTTCAGTAACAGTCGCCGAAAACATTAAATTCTGCCGTCTGTCCGGCAATAACTCCTGAATCTGCTCCAATTGAGCACGGAAACCCAGGTTTAGCATTTCATCAACTTCATCAATAACCAGCTTCTGAATATTTTTCAGACGCAAAACACCAGTCAGACTTAAATCGATCAGTCGCCCGGGTGTAGCAACCAACACATCAAGCCCTTCATAAACCTTTTCCTTCTGGGTGTTGATATTAGTACCACCATATACTCCACCAATTCTAACACTCATGTATTCAGTCAGCTTCCTGAACTCTCCTACTACCTGTTCAACCAGCTCTCGTGTTGGCACCAGCACCAATATGCGTGGATGACGCTGTTGTGAAAACTTTAACTGGCGCAAAATAGGCAGTATATAGGCGAAGGTTTTACCTGTACCTGTTTGTGCAATTCCTACCACATCTTTACCCGACATAATAACAGGAAATGCTTTTTCCTGTATAGGTGTAGCTTCTGTATATCCTAAATCTTCCAGTGCGTTCAGAAGAACGGTGTTTATATTTAATTCGCTAAATTCCAAAGTCAACTATTTTAATTTCCTGCAAAAATAATGCGTTTATTGGTAAAACTATTATTTAACGATTAAAAGGTCTATGTGTAACGAAAAAAGTCCGGATTACACGGACTTTTTTCGTTACTTATCTTCAATGATCTACATGTTGTTTTGCTCATAATCATAACCAACCATCCAGTTAACACCAAATTTGTCGGTAAACATGCCAAACAATGCCCCCCAAAAGGTTTTATCCAATGGCATATTAACCTGCCCCCCTGCCGATAATCCATCAAAAAGAGTTTTGGCTTCTTCTTCTGAATCTGTACTTACAGAAATAGCTATATTATTGCCAATTTCACATGGAGGGCCAAAAGCCGGCGAAGCATCACTGCCCATCAACACTGTTTCTTTACTAATTCTAAGTGCTACATGCATGATCTTATTACCTTCCTCTTCAGAAATAGGGTCTTCGGACGGCATTTCATTAAAACGAGCTAAATGTTCAAAATCACCACCAAATACACTTTTATAGAAAAGAAAGGCATCTTCACAATTGCCTTTGTAGTTAATGTATGCGTTAACTGTTGCCATAATTCAATCTTTAGGTTCTTAATTAAATTTATTTAGATAGATTAAAAATAACTAAAATCCATCTAACAATCCAATCAATCACATGCATCTGTGGTAGCAGTACACAGCAAAATATTGACTCTTATAAAAATCAGGCATATCATCGTTAAAGCAACATTAAATAATCAGGCGTTAATAACAATTAACGTGATCTAAATTTTAATATTCGAATTAATTTTCTATTTTTATTACAGACTTATATTTACTATTAAACCTTTTCAATATGAGTACAACAACAATCACATTTAATCAACTCAGGAAGATTAAGGATAGTCTGCCTGATGGAAGCATTCATACAATTGCTGAAGAGTTGAACCTCGACGTAGAAACAGTAAGAAATTACTTTGGCGGTGCCAACTATGATCGAGGGAAGAGTGTAGGGATACATCTTGAGCAAGGACCCGACGGCGGAATTGTAGAATTAGACGACTCAACTATCCTGGAAATGGCCCGCGACATAATAGAAGGCAGAAAGCCTGTTGCACAAAGTTAATGTTCACAACTACATACGAAAAAAGCGCCCAATGGCGCTTTTTTTTTTGCTTGAATACCTGCCTGGTACCTTATGTGCAAAAGATAAGATCCCAGGCGTTTATTTTTAGTCTGTTTATTTAATAAACTTCTCACGCTGCTGAAGATTCAGTAAGCCCCATAAAGCCGCAACTAATGCCACAATAAGCCATGTACGCATATGCTTAAGAACAACATTGGACCAAACTGTCTCACTCATACCCGATGGCAATTCAAAGGGATTTAAAAAGATATTCCAGGGGCTTGCCTCCAGGAAGCCGGAGAATAACCATACAATTAATCCAATGATTACAACTATTACAGCTGTTCCATTGCCATTTTTCACAACTGTACTAAAGAAAAAACCGAGCATTCCAAACAGCAATACAGGCACCATCAAACGCAAGGTAATTTCCCATACGGGCACATTGATCAATAATACACCGCTCAGGTTAGCCATTAAAAAGATAAACCAAAAAACCATAAAAAAGGCCATGACCAGTCGCACCAGCCATATCTTGTAGCGGTAATTCGGAATCCCGAACAGGATCTCTAATATGCGCGCATCTTCATCGTTTTGAATTCCATATGTTGTGGGAAAGAAGATTAGTAAGAATGCAGGGAACATCAACTGAAAATAAACACCTTCAACACTTACAGAATCTGATGCAAATAAATTAATGGATGTAATCAAGAGGTAGAATATCAATGATGCGCCCAGGAAGTATACAAATTTATTACCAAATACAATTTTAAGATTGTACCTGATAAACTGCAGGGTCAAACGGCTTTTTGCTATTACGGTATTATTATGTTTCTGCATATTCCTACTTTTTGTTTTTAAGCAACCAGATATAGGCATCTTCCAACACTGCACCAACTCCAACAGCTCGCTCATCTGGTTTTTCATCAGCAATACAACGCACCCTTATCTTATCACCATCGTTCATGTGATGTACAATTAAATGCTCTTTACTTACCTGCTCCAATTCATCAGCTTCAATATCGAACTGCCATACCCGCTCATTGGCTATGTTCACCATTTCACTTGGTACACCCCAATATTTAAGCTCACCTTTGCTCATAACCGCTACCTGGTTACATGAACTTGATATATCTTCAATGATATGGGTTGAAAACAATACAATTCGTTCCCGGCTTAACTCCACCAACAAGTTACGGAAGCGTATGCGTTCGCGTGGATCAAGACCTGCCGTTGGCTCATCTACCACTAATATCTTTGGTAAATGAAGCAGTATCATGGCAATACCGATACGCTGTTTCATACCGCCTGAGAAAGAACCTATTTTTCCATCTTTCCGATCCCACATGTGAACCGATTTCAACACATAGTCAAGACGCTCTATTCTTGTCCCCTCATCTGTTATACCTCTGACTATAGCCTGGTAATCCAGAAATTCATAGGCTGTCATATTCTCATAAGTACCAAATTCCTGCGGCAGGTATCCAATGATTCCCTGTAATTCTTCCCGCTTTTCTTCCGTATCCATCCCATTGATATAAACCTTACCATAGCTTTGCTCAAGAATACCACAGATAATGCGCATAAGTGTTGTTTTACCCGCTCCGTTAGGACCTAAGAGCCCGATCATACCTGTCTTGAATTCAAGTGAAATACCTTTTAAGGCTTTAAATGGTGTCTTTTGCTTTCCAATACCCGGGATGCTTCTAAGCATACGATAATATGAGCGACGCCACCCTGCAAACCGTCCGGTTATACGTTCAATATTAAGGCCTTCCTGCTTTAACTTATTACCTGAATAAGACAGGATATAAAGTAAATACCACAAGACCCCTACGATAATTGCCAATGGTAATTCATCCCATCTTAAAACATATAAGACCATGGCACTAATGGGATAAACCAATCGTATAATTCTTCTAAAACGAAGTATGCGACGCCTGCTGTTTTGTTCTTCTTTAGCCCGGATCAAAAACCAATCATCATATAATCGAATGAACAGGAAAAAATTGAATATGGTAAAAAGCATTCCCCAAATCTCGGAATCGAGATACCACCAGGTGTAATACACAGCAAAACCAAGCAAGGGTAATTGCCATACTAACTGCTTTATGAACTTCTTTCGTGAGAATTGCTTTGCTTCTTCTATCGCCTTTTGCTTATTGCGACGCGACTTGTATTCCCGAATAAACCTGCTGTCACGATCATACACCTTTACCAGGTTGCGAATAGTAATATTAACTTCCTCATCCTGAGCCACCAGTTGAACATTGGCCATTCGTAATGAAGATTTAATAAAATAGACTATTGCAGGCACTCCACTAATGATAAGCACACCATATAACAATTGCCATGCAAATGATGAATCCGAGTAAAAATAAACAAGAGCATTCCCCCCTATCCAGCTGCCAATGATTAACACCCGCAGGCCAAAATGCAGGCTTCTGATCCAGTTAAGCGCCGAATCCATGCCAAAGGCAAAAGTGGGCATAAATACTAAAGTCAGTAAGGTACTGAAGCTTAAACCCCCTACCACTGTGATAGCAAATGGTGCACCCAAAACTCCTACGTATTCCGATTTTCCCATGGCCAGTGGCAGCATGGCAATTATGGTTGTAATGGCTGTTATGGTAATGGGACGTATACGTGAAATGCCGGCATACATCAATGCCCTGGAATGATTGAACCCTTCACGCCTCAACTGCCTTGAATAGTCTATCAGTAGTATTCCGTTATTGACAACGACGCCCAGTAAAATCAAAAACCCGATGAATGTATTGAAGTTAAGCAATGAATTGCCTGTCAAGACCAGGGCCAGCAGAGAACCAATGGCAGCCAACGGAACAGAAAACAGCATAACAATTGGAGCTGTCAGGGATTCAAACACAGAAGCCAGAATCATAAAAACAAGCAGAAGACCTATTAAGCCTAAAAACTTAAACTCGGCAAACATGTTTTCCTCATGTACCACCTTTAAGGATACTTTTGATGAAACGGGTATTGATGCAACCATTTCATCTACCTGCAGGCGGGCATCTTCAAGCAATGTATTTGAATTATTGACTTCATCAGAAAAACGATAGGTTACTTCTATCTGTTTCTCCTGGTTAACTCGGTTTATTTCCGTTCGACCAGAAGCATAATTAATTTCGGAGAAATCGCGCAACGGCACTATGGCACCCTGATTATTGGTGACATTCAGCTTTTGCAAATCTTCCATTGTTTTAGGCGGTATTTCATCCAGTCGATCATCATCAACGGTTTTCATGATGATATCATAAGTCTCATTATTCACCTTTAGCTGTCCTCCCGAACTCACTTCAGAACGAAAGGTGAATAATTCGGAAACAACATTTGAGGGTGAAATATTAAACAAGCCCATTAAGTAGGCATCCATGCCCAGATGTATTTCAGGTCGCTTATTAGCGGTAGATATCCTGGCGCGTTCCAGGTTGTCAATATTATTTTCGAGGTAATACTTAATATCATTGGCCGCCAGGAGCATCTGATCGTAATCCTCTCCTTTTATCACCACCTTTTCTTCCTGCTCACCGAGTCCCAGAAACATCATCATGCCCAGTCCCGGGTTGGAACCAAAACCTCCTGATCCTCCCATGGCTGATGTGGAGCTCTGTGTTAAGCTTATCTCACCTCCTTCAACCTCACTGATGCGCTCCATGATATCCGCACGTATTTCTGGAATAGAACGTTTAGCAATATCTTTATAATCATCTTGCAGAATAACAGATACTGTAGCTTCATCTTCCTGCACCTGTGCAACCACATCTTTCTTTTCCTCAATATCTTCGAGTCGGCTCTCTATCTCCCTAACCACCTTATCAGTGTTGGATAACATGGAACCGGCAGACATTTCAACGCTGATATTAAACTCTGTTGTCTCCACCTCTTCCTGTGAGGTCATGCTTAAACCAAGACTCAGAATAAGCACAACGAAGAAGACAAACATTATCCCTATAATGGTTACAGCCGGTCGTCTTAAAGTAGCTTTCAACAACAGTATATAGTATTGCACCAGCTTATTGTGTAAATCCAGTTTTTCAAGTGCATCAATACGGTGACGGACAATACCCGATAAAAACAGGTGTGATAACATCGGAATAAGAATCAGAGCCACCAGCAAAGACACTAAAAGCGTAGATACAATGGATACACTGATGTGTTTGGCCACTTCGCGCAGTAACATCTCCTCAGAAAACACAAAAGGAAGAAAAACTGATATGGTCGTCAGCGTTGCAGCCGTTACGGAGCGCCATACTTCCTTTGTTCCTCTCACTACACTTTCTTCTCCCTTATACCTGCCTGACGAGGCCACCCGGTAAATATTCTCCATTACAACAACGCTGTTATCGAGCAACATACCAATTGCGAGGGCAAGACCAACCAGTGTTAGCATATTTATAGAGATATCGGAAGCAAAAAAGAAATTAAAAGCGCCATAAACCGATAAGGGTACCGACAACATCACCATTCCAACCAGGGGTATGTTATTCAGAAAGATCCAAAGGACAAAGATAGCGAGTATTCCACCTATAAAAGCCAGTTCAATAATCGAGTCCAGATTACTTTCCATGGTTTCAGCCTGATTAGTCATCACCGACAGCTCGATGGCTTTTGACCTGTAATCTTCATTAATTTCGTCAATTAACTTTATAATATTGTCCGATAACTCAATCATATTAACCTGTGCATCCTTAGCCACAGAAATCGATACCGATTCCATACCGTTAACACGACTGTAAGAGTCTTCTTCTTTGACACTGAGGTTGACCTGTGCCACATCTTTCAAAAGAACAGGACCTTCTGATTTAACCACAATGTTTTCAACATCGCTAATGTGGTTATAGTCGGCTTCGGCAGTGACATAGTATTCCATTTTACCATCCACAACCGTACCTGCAAATACCTTTTCATTCTGTCCTGATGAAATCAACTGACGTATACGTCCTGATGTGAGGCCATAACTATCCAGCACATCCTGCCGGCAAATGATCTCCACTGATTTTTGCCGACCTCCTGAAACCTGAATAGAGGATACACCATCTACACTCTCAAGCAATGCTTTAATATCCTGCTCAAAAATATTACGCACGCGATCAACGCCTCCCTCACCACGCATTTGAAGCGTCATAAACTGGCTGTTCATCTGCTCCACGTCAGCTTTGAACACCTGCGCCATGATATTCTCTGGCAATACATTGGAGGCACCTTCTATTTTCTCAACTAATTTCAGGTAACTATACTTAATGTCAGCACTTCTGCTCAGGTAAACAAATATCATTGCCTGCCCGGGCCCTACACGGGTTTCTATCTTTTCAATACCTTCAAGTGTACTCACCAGTCCTTCAACAGGTATTACCCCTTCCTGCTCCATATGCTTGGGATCCAGTTCAGACGTTGCCTGTACCCGAACAAAAAGCAACGGGTATTCTGTATTCGGTATTAACTCAAAGGATAATTGCCGGTAAGAGATCACCCCAAGCATTGTTAAGGCAACAAATAACATACTGACGAGCACCTTGCGGTTTATCAATTCTCTCATACTCTAATGTTATTTGGTGGAATTAAACAAGCGGTCAAACACAAAGTAAACACACGGAATAACAAGCAATGTCAGTAAAGTTGACGTCACCAATCCACCAATTACCGCAATGGCCATGGGAGCCCTTAAAGAAGCACTATCACCAAAACCAAATGTCAATGGAACCAGGGCAAGTATAGTTGTTAAACTGGTCATTAAAATAGGGCGAACGCGTTGCTGTCCTGCAGCCACAATGGCCTCTTTGAGTTTTAAACCTGCTTTTTTGTATTGATTAATGGCGTCAACCAATATGATGGAGTCATTAACGGCAATACCAGCCAGCATTACAATACCAATGTAGGCCATGATATTAAATGTATGACCCAGCATATAAAAAGCCCATACCGCCCCCACTCCGGCTAAAGGAATCGTAAGCATAATGGTAAAGGGATGTAAGAGTGATTCAAACTGTGATGCCATGACCATGTATACCAAAACAATGGAAAGGATCAAGGCAAACTGAAGGTTACCAAAGGCATCTTTCCGCTTTTCTTCTTCCCCAAGAATTTTAACCGTCGATGTCGGGTTGATATTCAACTGGCTGATCGATTCCTCCAGATCTGCCACAAAGTGATCAAAAGGACGCTTATCAGCAACCATTGCACTTATACGAATAACACGCTTTTGATTATTGCGCAATACTTCGCGCGGTGCTCTTCCTACTGTTATTGTTGATACTTCTGATAATAAAACATCCTTATCTCCCTGCGATATTTTCAGGTCAGCCAGCTCTTCCAGTCTGACATCAGGTGTTTCAAGGCTAATATCCGTCAGATCACCCTTCAGTTCCATACTGCCTCCATCCTTTTTTGACAGGTAATCCGACAGGTTTGACATGATGGTTGACACGTCCAGGTTGAAAATGCCCGCTCTCACACGGTCTATCACAACATTCACTTCAGGAGCCCCATCTTCAAAGGAACTTTTAACATTGTAGATCTCCGCATTCTGACGAACAGCTTCGGTCAGGATCAAGGCTGACTCTTCAAGGTTTTCACTGTTATTATCTTCAATTTCAATCACCAGAGGTGCCTCATCTGTACCCAGTAGGGTTTGAATAGCTGACTGCTCCTGAACGAAACGCATTTCCAGATCTTTTATACCTCCGTACAAATTATTCAAAGCAGTTACCAGATCGGCAAATGAAGCATTAACATCATCGTTTAGAACCAATTTTATATAACCAGTATTTTCACCTTGCTCAGATGTTGACACGCTTTCTCCTGATGATTCGGGACCGGCATGCGTATAAATCCATTTTAGCTTATCGCCAAATGCATCCATCACCATTTGTTCCATCTGATTCAGCGTGGCATCGGTTCTGCTCAATGCAGTACCTGCCGGAAAAACAGTCTCGATGGTTATTTCATTTGACTGAACCTCGGGCATAAATTCACTACCAACACGCGGAACAATCAATGCTGTCAAGGTAATAACACCAAGCGCTCCCATTAACACCAACACCCGTTTCTCAAGCATGGTTGTCAGGAAGTTATGATAGGCTTTAAAACCTGTTTCTTTGGGTTCGGCAGGCACATTCGATTTGCTGTTCTTAAAAACAAATTTGCTTAATACAGGAATCACCAATAAGGCGACCACCAATGATGACAATAATGAAAAAGCCACTGTCCAGGCCTGATCCTTAAACAATTCGCCCGATGCACCATGAAGGTAGACAATAGGTAAGAAAACAACTATTGTTGTTAATGTGGAAGCCGTTAAAGCACCTCCCACTTCAGATGTCCCTTCAATGGCAGCTTGTTTAACCGGAATACCTTCTTCTATTTTCCTCACTATGTTTTCAACCACCACGATGGCATTGTCCACAAGCATACCGGCACCAAGCGCCAGGCCTCCCAAAGTCATAATATTGAGAGTCAAACCATTAAAATACATCAGGTTAAAGGTTGCAATTATTGAAACCGGGATAGCCAGGCTGACAATCAGCGTTACACCAAAACGACGCAGGAAGATAAATAAAACAAATACAGCCAGGATAATACCATACAAAGCACTTTCCTGTACTTCACCAATGGCACTTTGAATAAAAGCTCCCTGGTTATTGACCACCTGCAATTTATAACCGGGTAATCGTTGCTGAATACCAACAAAAGCCTCTTCCAGTTTTTCAACAGCTGCTACTGTATTGTAACGTGTTTCTTTATAGATTGATATCCCCAGGCAACGCTGACCGTTGAGGCGAACAATGCTTTCCGGTTCTCTGTTTTGCAATTGTACCGTTGCTACGTCTTTCAGCAATACTGGTGATGTTTGCTGCGATGCCTCTTGCGATGAGGACGACATTGCTGTTTCATCAGTGGAAGACTGGTTTAATTTCACAACCAGGTTCTCCACGTCATGTATTTGTGTTAAGGAGCTCAATCCTTTTATGATATAACGTTGCCCCATTTCTTCTATCGAACCACCCGACACATTCTGGTTAAAGCTCGTAATGGTATTTAACAGAGAAGACGTGGTTAAGCCATTGGCACTTAATAATTGCGGGTCAGCGACCACCATTACCTCTGCAGTTTCTTCACCCGAAATACGGATATCGGCCACTCCTTCAATTCGTATTAACTCGTTACGAATGTAGTTTTCTGCTACTTTACGCAGACTGTTCATATCGCTAATATCATCGTTGCTAAAGGCAGCTTTTATAACGGCCGACGCATTGGGGTCAAAACGGGTGATGTTCAATTCTTCCACATCTTCATCCTGACTTACAGGTGTCAGTGCTTTCTGAAGGTCAAGAAACGCTTCATCAATATCCTTACCCCAGTCATACTCCACGGTTACAACAGCAGAACCAACACGGCTGACCGATGACACATTAAGCACACCACTTTGCCTGACTGCCAGTCCTTCGACCTGTTCAACAAATCGTTTTTCTATCTCTTCAGGCGAACGTTCACCTGATACGATTTCGGCATATATTCTTGGATTTTGTAAATCAGGAAATAAGTCGGTTCCTAAGCGCGAAAGGGAAATAGCGCCCAGTAAGATGATGCCCAATACTATCATCAGCACTGTAACCGGGTAATTAACTGAAAAGCGTGAGATTGCTTTCATATTTTCATATATGATTTATGATGTTGGATTGATCCTGTCGGATTGATGGTGTTTACACAATTAATCAACAAATTACCAAATCAACAATCTGATTTATAACTACTTTACCACCTTTACCTTGGAGCGATCCTTTAGCGTTTCAAAGCCTTTAACAATCAATCGTTCATTGGATTTTATTCCCTCCAGCACTTCTACCTCAGTCAGTGTTTCAATTCCAGTCCTGATATAGCGCTTTTGAGCAGCCGAGTTTACAGCTACAAAAACAACCTTCCTGTTTCCCTCTGTCAGAACCACATCCTTGGGAATAACCAAAGCACTGTCGCGCTGATCGACCACAATTTCAGCTTTTACAAACATACCTGGCTTCAACAGTTCATCGCGGTTATTTACTTTTAATCGTCCTTTGAAGGTGCGTGCCTCCATATCAATAGCCGGTGATAATTCAGTAATACGACCTTTCAATGTATCATTGGGTAAAGCATAATTCATGATATTGGCCTGTTGATTTATTTCAACCTGTCCCAATAGGTTTTCAGGCATACTCAAATCCATCAGCATGGTAGAATAGTTCATCATGCTGAATACTTCTTGTCCGTTATCAACGCGTATACCCGGCGAGAAATATGGCAAGTCGGTGATAATACCATTGAAAGGTGCACGTATACTTAACTTTTCAATGCTAAGCTCAGCATTTTCATAAGTTTGTTTTGAGGTCAGCAGTGTTTTCTCAGAGTTTACCAGCTCCCGCTTTGTTACACCTCCCTTTTCAAACAAAGCCTGCTGCTTTTCATACTCCATCTCCGATATCTCCATATCCAGCTCAGCACCTTCTAAATTGGCATTATTGGTATATTCCTGATCTTCCAGCAAAATAATCAGCTCATTTTTCTTAACAAGGTCACCCATTTTATAAGGCTTACCCGTGCGAGGATTCTTTTGAAGATGGTATTGAGCTGCCAGTTCTGTTTTCAGGTTAACTTCAAACTCCGGCTTTATCGAACCGGTTGTAATTAGGGTTTGCTCAATGGGCTTTTTTTTCACTTCTTCAACACTTACGTTAACAGCAACGTCAGTATTAAAACTGGTCGCCTCATTTTGACATGAAACGATTGAGAAAAGGCCTAAAGTAAAGACCAGGATCTTTGAATATTTTATTGCTTGTTTATGAACTATCATGGTTGTCATCTTTAAATTTTCGGTTAGTATATCTGGTCTTACTGTATCATTTCATATTTCATCACATCATCAATGATGCTTCGTTGAAACTCGAAGTCATAAAGGGTCTGCAGCTTCATGTTCAGCAACTCTAACTTATAATTGATCAAAGCTGTGGTCAGGGCGTTTTTCTTTTGTGTAAGCTGATTCTGAAACAGGTTCAGATCCATACTGGTCAGGTCTCCGTTGCGATACTTCTCCAGGTTGATCTCATAGGTTAATTGAGCATTTTCCTCATTCTTACGGGCGATATCAATCTGTATAAGGGTATTTCTAATACTGCGGTCAATTTTACGAATATTCAAACGAATGTTCTTTTGCTCATCCTGCAGATTGTACTCACTTGTTTTTAACGAAGCCTCAGCAGCCCGCATGCGTGCTTTCTTTTCTCCCCAATCAAAGAGTGGTACTTCAAGGCTAAACCTCAAATCTTCATTGTCAGTTGGGTTTTGGTAGATATTTCCTATCTCTTCACTTTCACCAAACAAACCTACCGAAACGTTAAAGTTACCTTTAAACTCATTGGTTGCATTGGTTTTAATCAACTCAAACTTTCCCGTTTCAATATCGATCTGACGCTGGCGTATCTCCATGCGATTAGCCAGTGCAAAGTTAGTGGCCATGCTAAGATCAATATCAACCGGCAACACAGATACTTCAGCAATGACCATTATCTCTTCCGACAATGGTAGTCCCAACATTTGCTTGAAGTTATCCTTAATATTTTCAAGCTCAACTTCATTATTCTGAACGGTTGACTCACTCGTCATCATATCCAGCTCAGCCTGAAGCTGTTCTTCTTTAGCTGTTAATCCGGCCGCTACCTTGTTACTAATAATATCATAACTCTTTTTGCGATTTTCCCACTCTTCACGCGAGGTGATCAGTTCCATCTGCTTTTGATATATCTGGTAGAAGTATTGGGTAATTTGCTGTTCAACATTTAAAGCTTCCAGTGCGTAATTAAGTTTGGCGTTCTCATGATCAAACTCCAGCTCTTTAAGCGTCATTTTTGTGCGGTTATATGTAAATAAGGGCTGATCAATGGAAAGGCGCAGATTATTACTGAATCCTTCAAAAGAATTGGCTGATGATGTACTGTAGTTATCACGGTAACCAAAGGTGTTATCCAGTGAAATGGTTCCATCGGTCCATATAACGGGCTGTGTAATACTCAAGGTTCCGTTACTCTGCGTACTTTCTGATGTAAACCATTGCTGGTTAAACTCATCATATTGCCTGTTGTTGGAATACACATAAGGATTAAGGTTTAATCTGAAATTGGAACGTAAGGCTGCACGTTGTGCATTTAAAAGCTCACGAGTACGCTCCAGACCCAGGCGTGAACGCACTATTTGCGGGCTGTTTTTCAGAGCTTCTTCCACCGATTGTGAAAGAGTCATCAGTTGCTGAGCTTCCAACAGCGAGGGCACCATCAACAGCATCATAAGCAAAGTAAAAAGTATCTTCTTCATGAATTAGATATTATTGTCAAGTTATTTTTTCACCCATTTAACAGCATCACCAATAACATATTCATTATTAGTAATGTCAGATAGTTTTATATTGGCTGCACCCTCTGAAAAGTAGTATTCCCCAAGGTACATCCAGCCATTATTATCATTGTTAACCAGTACTTCAACCTGTTCTTCCCCATCATCGTGGTATACTGTGAAATTATAGTTAACATCTTTATTATTTGAATCACGACGACGCCTGAAACGTGTTGTAACATTTGGCACATAAGCATATACTTCATACATACCCGATTCCTTCAATTCAGCTTTCCAGTTAACATATCCTTCACCGCTGCCCTTGCGCTTGTATACAGCCGATTTCAGATATTTACCAAAAAACTGATCACCTGCAACAGGCTTCCAACTCACAGGAGGATTCCAGAAGCGAACCATGCCATAACTTTCATCTTCTTCCTCTTCATTTTGCATTGACACCCACCAATCCTTTACAGTGCGGCTTTCACCGGTATTAATAAGCTCAAAACCTTCATCTTCATTGTCAACAATAACTTCTGACGAACTTTTGTAACTCAGTTTTTTAGATGATTCAAGCGGACCTTCGAAAAACTTCACCTTCTTATTGTTCCTGTTAACATCATTAAGTGTTAAGGTTTGATTGGAAGGAATATTGGCGGCCAAAAAGGTATTGACCCGCACATCACGCGGCTCTTCATCAAGTAAGAAGCCTATATCGATTGTTTCACCGGCCTTTACCTGGTAACTCTGCTGGTTATCCTGTTCTGCATCCATCTGAAAGCGTGAGCGGAATCGTCCCCTGCCTCCGCGCTGCATACCTTCACGAACGGTAAAACTGATAATGCCATCAGCATCGCCATTGTTGGCTACGCTTAACTTCAAAAAGTACCTCATGCGGTTCCCCTCCTTTACCTCGTATACATCAACTGAGCTGAACAGGAAAGCGGCGTTATAGGCTTCGTTGAGCCAGTTACTGTATGTGGTAGAGAAATCGGTATTACTAATGTCACTCAATAAACTATTGAACTCTGTTACCTGCTGATTTTTGAACCTGGTATCGCTCAGCAGTTCGTCCAGCTGAGAATCAAAACTGGTTTGGCCGACATTGACCTTCAGGTTAGAGAATAACTGGCTCCCTTTTGAAGCAAAAACGTTTCCTAAGGTATTGACATCTTCCTTCTCGATTAATTCTTTCAGACTATTATCCCTCAGCTTGAGAATCACTTCATCATTACTGGATAAGCCGCCTAAATCACCTCTGCCAGCTTCTCCCATACGTTGGTGTAAATAATTCTCAACGGCTATTGTCAACAGAGGATAACCATCTTCTTCAATTCGATTACTATAGGTAAAATACATGGGAAACACCTGGTGTCGTCCCCAATTATCAACGTGTCGCTCACCTTCTTGCCGGCGGCCAAAAAAGAATCGGGAAGGCGAAATAAAGTTATCGCCAACATAATTTTTAAACACCTCTACCTGCAAATCCTTCTCCGAACGCTCCTCATTTGAACGATCTGTTCTGCGATCTACTCTTCTTCGCACGTTTTCAAGGTCATTTTGCCATGTTCCACCACCACTTTCGGGGAATAAGACAATCCCGGGCATTACACTTTCTGTAGCCAACGACCAGTTTCGCAAATAGCTATAGAAATTAATTGGTGTTTCAACCACTGTGAATCGTTCAAAGGGATAACTGACACCCAGCTTACGCTCCAGATCATCCTTTATGTTTTTGATGACATGCGATACAGTGTCTCCTATTTCATTGAAATAATCTTTATAGAACACATGGTTCTTATGATGATACAGGTTAAATTCAACACTGTCAACCAATGTGGTATGCCGCTCATAATCCCCAATTATTATACTATAGGCATTTAAAGGATTTTCAGCCGTAAAACTATAGGACCCAGCACTCAAACTATCCTTTTTCCCCTGGGTAATTATTTCTAAACCAGGTTTTGTTGTAACCTGCATGTCCATCGGTAAAAAGGGATAGCTAACCCAGTATTGCTTCGTTGCGATCACAGGATACCAGGCAGCTTCACGCGTTAACAACAGGTAATTATCCTGCACAAAACTGTATTGTTTGCCTGCTAACAAAGGGTCTAAGCGGTTTTCGGACATCTTCGTCTCTTCAGTAATATCATGGTACATGGCATCATCGTTAATACCACCAGCATAACTGAGTTGAAGTGTAAATTTACCCGGTTTTAGCATTCCTGTTTCAACCGTAACTATATGAGCATCGCGTTTAAAAGTCGCAGGACTGGAATTGATGCTGCAGCTTGTTATGTTTAAACCCGGATTTAAGACCAGTTTTAGCTCTCTGTTTCCTTCCCTGATTTTGGACACCTGCATAAGCGCCCTGCATTCAATGGAAGACTCCTTGTGGATCAATTCAAGATCAGCAGTTTCAATACTGAAATCGGATGGTGTCAATTGCTTGTTCAACTGAATAATATGCTCCTGCATATCTCTTGTTTCGGTTGATTTAACCAGTATATCTCCAATAATTAATCCTGATACACCCATTAAAGCTAAAATACCTGTCATTAACAATGGGCGACTAAACTTCTGTTGTTCAAGGCGGGGTAAGCGCCATATCGTTGCCAGGATAAAAGCGACTCCTAATACCAGGTACAACATACGGTGCTGAATAAGTCCATATGCATCCTGAAACCCTGTGAAGTCAGATCGCATAAAAGAAGTATAGAAACCCAGAATATCAAACAACCTGAAGTGTTTATTGCCCAGGTAAAATAAAGACAAAGCGATAAAACCCAGAAGCAATACAAATGTTACTGCCTGGTTGCGTATCAGGGTCATGGTAAAAAATGAGAACCCCAGGATAAACACAAGTGTAGGCAGTGAGATCAGCAAGGGATAATAAATATAGGTCGTCAAGTTAATGGGTGCTTCATTACCGATCAGTGAAAATAACATGGCACTAAGCAAGACCAGGATGTTCAAAACAACAAATACCTTGAGAACACCAAAGGTTTTTCCTATGACATACTCCACATTTGACATGCTTCGCACATAAAAGGCTTCTGTGGTATCAAGCTTTTTATCACGCCCCAGAAAATCGGCTGATAAGAAGACGGCAATAATAGCCTGTGCTATATTGAGCAACCACATATTAAAATATGGTGCTCCTGATGGAAGTACGCGCCCCGGCCAGCCACCATCGGCCACAGCTGCAACACCAAAGATGTTGAACATTAAAATGAATCCCAGGATAATGATGGCAAAAATGCGAAAGAACCAGCTTCTGAATAATGTTTTGGATTCGAAGCGAGAGACGGTAGATATATTAAAGAAAGAAATCATTGATACTGGAATTTTTCGTTAGCTACATATTCCATAAAATACACATAAGCATGCTCCAGATTTGGCTCAACAAGGGTTGTTTCCCAACCGTTCACCTCGTTAGCCACAAATTCTATCTCATAACCATTCATTCCCGGAACAGATGTAATAACCGGATACTGCTCACTGATCAGTTTCATTTGTTCAAATGATACACTGGTTTTAAATACATGTCCCGACGATTGATTGATAAAGTCTTCAGGAGAGCCCTGAAAATGCACCTGTCCCCTGTTCAGCAAGGCCATTTGCCGGCACGTTGATGAAATATCACCCACAATATGCGTCGATAATATAATAATCACTTCCTTTTGACTAAGGTTAGAAAGAATATTACGGAACCTGATACGCTCTTCAGGATCTAAACCCGTGGTTGGCTCATCGACTATTACAATTTTAGGATCACCAATCAATGCCTGTGCAATACCAAGGCGCCTTTTCATACCGCCTGACAACTTATTGGCATAACGGTTGCGGACATCAAACAAGCCTACCTGCTCCAGCAAATCATCAACGGCATGTAAACGATCCTTTTTACGCTTTATTCCAGCCAGGGATGCGGCATAATCTAAAAACTCCCATGTACGTAACTTAGCGAAAAAACGAAAGTCCTGGGGTAAATACCCGAGCATGGAGCGAACCTCTGACCTGTTGGCCGATAAAGGCTTTCCATTTACAAACACATCTCCATGAGTTGGCTTAAGAAGGGTAACCAGAATACGCATCAAGGTTGATTTACCGGCACCATTGGGGCCCAACAAACCAAACATGCCTGGTTCTATATCTAAATTAACCTTATTAAGTGCTCTGAAGTCGTTTTTATATACCTGACTGAGATCTTTAATCTGAATATTCAAAATATATGAGTTTAGGTTGTTGGCATGCATCCAAAAACATACCAATATAATCATTTCACTAATAATAAAGACATTAACACCAAAGCGTAAACATCAATGTGTTCGGATTCGTAACAAATTGCACGTTTACGTACACTTATTGACTACTTCCATTAAATATCTTAAATAAAGGTCAATAAGTCCAATTTACTGTTCGAATATGAACATTATCCAAGTTTTGACAATTGGTACTTATCCCCTTTCAACTATTAAATAGACGTCAGAAAAATGACTTTCCGGCGCACATTTTTTATTAAAATCTTTATATACTGAATCTGTGATAATTAGCATCTGCTCTGGCTTTCATCAGAAAAAAATATTAGAAAAACATTCCTTTTTATTTGATAGAACTAGTTGAATAACTATCTTTGCATCGCTTTTGAGAAAAAGCACTAAGGATGGTCCCGTAGCTCAGCTGGATAGAGCAACAGCCTTCTAAGCTGTGGGTCGTGGGTTCGAATCCCGCCGGGATCACAAGAAAGCCTGTAAATCATTTGATTTACAGGCTTTTTGCGTTTTAGTGATATCAACTTGATTCTGGGTTCAGTCGTAAATTTTACACGAACGATGGTGGGAGAACTTCACATCTGTCACGCCTAAACTACTTTCTGCCAGCTATTGAACACGCTTTGAGTTTTCAACAATTCCAACAGTTCTTCATTATCAACATAATTTAGCTATTTGCAGAACTAAAACTATCTTTTATTTTTAAGCTTCGATTTGTCCAATAAGTTTTGCGGTAAACACAAACTTTAAGTTAAAAAATAGCATGCCAAGATTCGATAAAATTGATGAATTACTAAGCGAATTATATAAAAACCGATGTAGGTCTTCAGCTTAATTTGGACAGATTGGTATAAAAGTTAAGAGATGAATTCTTAATTTATCAACCAATAAAAGTTCAATAATGAAACAGAAGAAGCAAAGTGCCGAATCAAAGATTAAGGAGA
>NZ_JBNGPA010000025.1:0-86081 GCF_050589845.1 Carboxylicivirga agarovorans
TCAGGCTTTCAGCCTGACATACAGCTATAATATTATTAAATTTTTCATCAACGGAGAAACTGAAATTTCAGTTAATCACCCCAAACCTAATATAATAAAAACAGATGGCAGTTTAGAGGCGTGACAGGTGTGAAGTTCTTCTCTATCGTTTGTGTAAAATTTACGCCTGGACCCAAAAATTGGTTGTGATCCTAAAAAAACCGGCTTAAGCCGGTTTTTTTTATCTATGTAACATAGGTGAATTTTTGAAATTGATTACATATCAACCTGTTCCAGGCGCGGTTCTATTTTCTTTTTGAACTCGGTAATTAACTTGATACGCGAGTCTTTTAAAGCATACTCAAAATTACCAGGGCGCATGCCACGAATACCCGTCAGGTTATCGGTAAATACTTCTGTTTGCGAGTTTAGATCTTTTATGGTGATGGTAAAATCAGCAAACACAGTAAACACCGAATACCCCTCCCCTTTTCGCTCATCACCTGAAACAAAATTAGAGGCAATCTTAACTACGAAATCAGCCTCTTCCATTTGGTTGGTAAATGTGAAAAAATTCTCATTCAATTCGGTTTTAAGCATGCCTGTAAACGCACCTTTATCATCCAGGTCACCAAATACCTTTTCCTCACTAATTAAATACGCTTTTGATTTCAACACTTCAATAACTATTCCTGCTGTTGGCATTTGCTTCTGAGGAAAGAAGATCTGCAGTAAACGCTTTACCTCTTCGTCGGTTTCAGCGTCTGCTATATCACTAAAATCAAAACCTGCTGTTATCTCCTGCATTTTTCGTTTTGATATCAAACGCGTGATGGAAACCGAGGTGTAACCATCCATGTTGGTTTTACTTTGCGAAGACAGGGTTCCTTCACCCTTTGTAAATTCATATTTCAAAGGAAAACCTCTCAAAGGGCGTTTTTCACCAGTACTTCCCATAAAGGAAGCATTGACACCAATTGGCACTTCCAGTCTTTTTGAGAACTGAATCTGGTAATTGGATTGCACAGGCTCTAACTCAATGCGACGGAATACATCTTGTATGGTTCCAAATATCCTGGTTCCAACGTTGAAAGTACCATCAACCGTCTTATAAGTCAAGTCTTCTTCCAGGTGATCCTTAAGACTGATAGCTCCTTTGGCCAGATAATTTAAGGCAGAATAAGCATCATAGTTGTCAATCGCTTTTTGAGCATCGGCCAGGTATGACCCCGCCATCATTTTTGCTTTATCAAGCTTCATCTGTTTGGCCCTGGCATATTTCTCCTTTGATAAGCGCGTCATTACCCAATATTCTTTGCGACTTTCCCACGTCAAGACCTCGTAGCCCTCAAGTGTTTGTTCAACCGAAGCCTGCAGTTTCGATTCGTAGGATTCCTTATACTGGTAATCGGTTTCGATCTTCTGTAGTACGGAGTTGGATGAAATATTTACTTTTATCTCACTACTCATTTGCTTTAATGCCGCACCCCTTGCCGCCTGTCGATAGTCAACAGCACTTCCCTGCTTTGGAACCATTGCTATACCAATATAATAGCTTGGGTCATTGGGGCGTTGCTTAACCCAATCGGGCTTCTTTTTAGCAGCTATATCTGATGGAAATAATAGACATGCCAAAAATACGATCAGTGCAATGTTTGTTAGTTTCTTCATACTATTTATGCTTCAGGTTATGTCGTTTAATACCTCATCTATCATGCTAAAAACCACATCGGGTTCAAAGCCTCTTGATTGCGCAAAACGTGCCAAGGCAGCTTTTTTTTGCCAGGCATCCTTGTTTTTAACAGACCGCTTTTTACTATGCAATAATTCTGCCAGCATTTTTAAATATTCACCTTCATCTATCTGTTCAAGTGCTTCGTCAATTACCGATGATGTTATTTGTTTCCCCCTTAATTGATAACGGATCTTAATGCGACCCCACCCATTAAAGCGAAACTTATCGCGTACATAGTAGGCTGCATAGCGCTTATCATCAATAAATTTTTCGCCGCTTAACCATTCAAGCGCCTTTCCAACCTCTTCTTCTGTTAAATCCCAATTTACCAGTTTTTTTTGAATATCCGCGGTACAATATTCTTTGCGCGAACACAATGCAGCAGCTTTATTAAGCGCCTGACGATAATCCATAAACTTAGCTAAATAGATATTTCAGGCCCGGCAGTCTTCAAACCTGATGTGTCTTTATACATTCGGGCCTTATTTCTTACTTCACGTAAACTCCTTTCACATTGACAAACTCCATCATGCCATGATATGATAATTCGCGGCCATAACCACTCTCTTTTACTCCTCCAAAAGGCATGCGTGGATCAGAACGTACAAAATCATTAACAAAGCAACAGCCCGCCTCCAGTTCATATTCGGCAATATGCTTACCTCTTTCGGTGTCCCGGGTAAAAACAGCTGCTCCTAAACCAAACACAGTATCATTGGCAATGCGTATGGCATCAGCTTCATCTTTTGCTCGTATTAATGATGCAACAGGCCCGAATAATTCTTCGTGATAAGCCACCATACCTTCTTGTACATCACCTAAAACGGTTGCCGGATAATACGCCCCATCACGATTCGGAATATAACCACCCGTCAGCAACTTTGCTCCTTTACTCACGCTGCTTTCCACCTGCCTGTGAATATCTTCCCTGAAATTAGAACGTGCCAAAGGTCCCATATCCTTACTTTCATCAAAGGGGTCACCAATGGTAATATCACGCATTCTGTCAGTAAACTTCTCGGCAAACTCGTTGTATACCTCATCAACAATGATAAAGCGTTTGGCACCAATACAGCTTTGACCGGCATTTAATATACGCCCTGCCACACAAGCATTGACTGCAGCATCAATATCTGCATCTTTTAATATCAGGTAAGGATCGCTTCCTCCCAATTCAAGAACACACTTTTTTAAATATTTACCAGCCGTGGAAGCAACAGCCTTTCCCGCGGGTGTACTTCCCGTCAGAGTGACTGCCTTAACGCGTTTATCTCCGATAATCTTTTCAACCTTACTGCTTCGCACAAGCAGTGTTTTGAAAACATCTTTGGGAAAACCAGCTTCAACAAAAACGTTCTCAATAGCCAGGGCGCAGGCTGGCACATTAGAAGCATGCTTCAGTAAACCAACATTTCCCGCCATCAGTGTTGGAGCAGCAAACCTGAATACCTGCCACAGGGGAAAGTTCCAGGGCATAATCGCCAGTACCGGTCCGATAGGGCGGATTGATGCATATGATTCACTGGCTTCGGTTGGTATGTTTTCACTGGCCAGAAAATTAACGCCATTGTCTGCATAATACTCACAAACAACAGCACACTTTTCCACTTCAGCCCGCGCCTCCTTAATGTTCTTGCCCATCTCAACGGTTATGTTGAAAGCGAGACCTTCTTGCTTTTCACGCAACACCTTTGCCGCCTTAAGCAATAACTCAGCCCTTTTAGAAGGTTGTTCTTTGCGCCATAATTTATAAGCCTGGTAATTGGCCTCAATGGTCTGATCTATTTCATCAGAGTGAAATTCTTCGTATTCTCTTATAACTTCTCCGGTAGCCGGATTGATGCTTTTTAAAAACATGTTTTTCAGATTATAGTAAGCTCCTTAAAAGTACAGCGAAAAAAATGAACCTAAAAAGATATTTGTCGGGAAATTAAATGCATTATGTCTTATATTGCTAAAATGCACCGGTCACAATCACATATTTCATTAGTGCTAACGTTAATTATCTTCTTAGCGTTTAACACATTGGTACAAGCTCAAATGACCAGGACGCAGCAGCCGGTATTTTATGGAGTATCATTGTACTATGGTAAGTTCCAGGTTCACACTTCAACACTCTACCCCTACAACGGAACCAACCCTTATGGCATCGAATTAGAAATCAGTCAATTTTTATTGACCGATAATATCCGCGAATCGTTTGGCACCTATATCAAATGGGGAGCCGGATTAAACTATATTAATTTTGACCATAAAGATCTGGGGTTTTCAGTTACAGGCCTTGGTTATATTGAACCGTTTATGAAGTCGCGCGGCCATTGGCGTTATTCCTTAAAAATTGGCGGTGGTCTTGCCTATATGAGCAATCCCTATGATGAACTCAACAATCCACAGAACTTAACATATAGTACCAACCTGGCTTTCCCCTTGTTTGGAGGTTTCAGTGCCTATTATTTTATTAATAATCAATTGGCAATTAAGGCCACAGCATCGTTTCAGCATATATCAAATGGTGGTATTAAACAGCCTAACCTGGGCATCAATTACCCAGTGATTGCCTTAGGCATGGAGTTTACCAATCAGAACTACATGATTCCTCCGAATAAGAAGTTGCAGCGTTATGACAAAGAAAAGCGCTTCGATATCCTGGCAGGATATTCACTTAAAGAAGACACAACAAACACCAATAATCAAAGTGTCATCACCCTATTCATAAATCGCAGCTGGCAGGTATCACGCATCAATGCCCTCACCATATCAGGTATGTTTGAATTCCAACAACTTCAGGATTTTGAAAAGGAAATTGACCAGTGGAGCATCGCACCTTTATTTGGCCATGAGTTTTTGCTTGGGCGACTACGATTTGGACAGCAGATAGGACCGTACATTATAAAAGGAGCAGAAGCGCCCAACGCATTATTTCAAAACTATTATCTGAGATATAAAATAAATGCCTATCTGATGACAGGCATTAATTTGAAGGCTCACGGTCGTGTAGCCGATTATTTATCATTCCAGTTAGGAATTATTCTTTAGGCATCTCCTATAACACGCGTCCAGCTCACTTTCTTGCCTATCAATGAAAAACCGATATAGCCCTTCACCTGCAGCTTATTAGGGTTTCCATCAAACCACATGTAACACTTATAGGTATTTCCACTTTTAGGATCGTATATTGTTCCGTTGGTCCATTCTTCATCATCTTCGCTGTACTCAAAATTTTTCAGGAGCTCTAAGCCCATTATCTTGCGCCTCTTAAGATCTTCGTCGGGATTATGCTTATCCAGTTTGTCAGTACCATCCTCTTCAGTTGGATTCTTTAACCAAATAATCTGGCCTTTAAAATGACCATCCTCGGTTTGCGAAATCTGTACTTTCGAATCTCCATCTTGCGTTAACCATGTACCAACAACCTTGGTATTTTTTTGACCAAACGATGCCAGTGACAGCAACATTAAGGCCAGGCTTAACAAATATTTCTTCATATTCAAGCTGTTATCATTCAACCAATTCAATAAATCGACCGGCAATATAGTAAAAATAAAATAAGGTGAAAGTTATGGCACGGGGTCGTGCCCATGGCCTCCCCATGGATTACAGCTCAAAATGCGCTTTATTGCCAGGTATAAACCTTTAATTGGTCCGTGCTTTTTAAGTGCTTCAATGGTATATTGTGAGCAGGTTGGAGTATAACGACAAGAAGCACCTAACACAGGCGAAATAAACCATTGATATAATTTCACCGGAACCAGCAAAATGGTAACTATGCCGTTTCGTAACAAAAGAATCAATTGCTTGATGAATCGTATCAGCAGGTTATCTTTCATCGCCAAGTTCTTTGATCAACTTATTCAGAGCTTTCTTCATCCCTTTCTCAACCGCGGTGTATTCAAGCATTTCGCCGGGAAGGTAAATAAATGCAACAGCCAGCTTCACATTCTTTTCCTGCAAGGCAGTTATCAATGGAGCTTTATTAAGCCTGTAGGCTTCACGCGAAAGCCTTTTTAAGCGATTTCTTTTATAGGCGCGTTTAAAACGTTTCTTTGATACACTAATTAATATCTGCGCATCGCTCTGCTCGTTGGAGTCAACGGTCATATAACTTATCCTGAACGGATATTTTACAAACGATTTTCCTTTATCAAACAGCTCCTGAATAGTTGTTCGACTACACAAGCGCTCATTCTTTTTAAAAGTAAATCGTTGTTGCTCCATTCTTAATAAAGATAAAAAAATCCTCTCTGCCAATGACAAAGAGGATTCATCAGCCTCAGGCTGTTATATTATTTTTGCCCTTTGTTAAACTTCTTGATGTACTGCTCCAAAGCCATTGTCATCGAAGGCGCTTGAGGCATTGGCGCCTGAATATCAAGGCGTAAACCAGCATCTTTCACTGCTTTGGCAGTAGCAGGTCCAAAGGATGCAATTTTAGTGTCGTTCTGAACAAAATCAGGGAAATTCTGCATTAATGAAGCAATTCCTGACGGGCTAAAGAATACTAACACATCATAGTTAACATCCTTTAAGTCGCTCAAATCACTGCTAACTGTGCGATACAAAATTGCTTTTGTATACTTTACTTTAGCTTTGTTCAATAATGTAGGTATTTCCTGCTTATGAATATCAGAAAGAGGAACCAGAAAAGTTTCGTCTTTGTGTTTTTTCACAACATCAGCCAGGTCAGCAAATTTACCGGTCGAGTGGAAAATTTTACGTTTACGATACACAATGTACTTTTGTAAATAGAAAGCTGTAGCTTCTGAGATACAGAAATACTTCATCGTATCAGGCACAGTAATACGCATTTCTTCTGCAATGCGGAAGTAATGATCAATGGCCGTTCTACTTGTAAAAATCACCGCTGAATGGTCAAGGATATTGACCTTTTGCTGCCTAAACTCCTTCGCAGGTACCGCTTCTACCTGAATAAAAGGTCTGAAATCAATTTTCAGATTACTTTTTTCAGCCAAATCAAAGTAGGGAGATTTGGGTGTTGAGGGTTTGGGTTGTGAAACCAGGATTCTTTTAATCTTCAATGTACTTCAATTTAAATTCAACTAAACCTTTACCTCATTTACTATTCCCTAGTATATCATTACTTTAATAAGTATTGACAAGGGTAAAATTTCTAGGGCACAAAAGTACAAAAACATATAAAAAATTGAAAGCGGGCTATGTAAAATAATTTTAGCACCACGTAGCAATTGCACGAGATACATGATAATAAACAGCGCCAGCCCAGCCTTTATAAGGAAAGTAGCGGTTAGCACATCTAAGAAAGGAACCACTGCGACAATTGGCAAACACGCTATTCCGAACACCTTACTGAGCATATTTGCGTTAAATAAATACTCTTTTGTCGCCTGCTGAACATCAAAAACTGAAGCAACAAACAGGTATAAAATGTTTTTCAGGAAGAAATAAGTGATAACACCTGCGTTAACCAAAAGAAAAAACACGAACGAACTTACCTGCTCAGGACTTTTACCTCCAAGGTGGGCAAACTCAAATACCAACATGGATGTTGAGAGGAAAAACAGGACCGTTAATGCTACCCCTGGTTTTTGGTTTTGCAAATTTCCACTGGAAAAAAGCTTACTGGCTGATTGCTGGTAACGAATGGACGAAAAAAGATCGGTCAGATACTTACCCGCAGATAATTTTACAAAACCAGCGATTATTACAGCCAGTAAAATAAACGCAGACAACCAATCTTTAGAGTCTTCAAAAGGTGAACCTTTCCGGGCAATAACAGGAGGTGGCGGAACTTCAATCTCAGGCTTTAAAACATTCCGGACAGAATCCTTGTTGGTAAGCTCAACAACCTCTTCCTGGGGCACATCATCAAATTTGACATCGGCAACAGCAATGGACCGAATGGAAAGATCACTTTCTTTAAGGTTAAAATAAATTGAATCCTCAACAGACCAGCTTCTGTAAACAATTTTTTTGGGCGCTACAGTTCGTTGAATTTGAAGATGACGAGGTTCCTTCACTTCCAGTTGCTGAATTGGGGTGCGTAAACTTGCAGCTGTAGACAAACTATCTTTGTTAACAACCTGTTGGTGTTCCACACTTTGCACTTGTTGGTATGTCAATGCTGTTTCCCCCATTGAAAGCAATTTCAACAAAAGTAAATAAATTTGTTAAGGTTCAATGCAAATACTTTACTTCACTGCTGCAAACTTAATGGCGTCTGCACTCCACTCGGGAACCTGCTCTATTGCAGAACACACCTCTTTTGCGGAGTCAACAACATGCCACAAAGCCAGGTGCTCTTCCCGCATAAAATCTTCTTCTATCATTTTCTCAAGAGCCTGAACCAAGGGTGTAAAATAGCCTTTTGTATTTACAATAATAACAGGATGCTGAACCTGACCCAGCTTCTTTAAGGATAATACCTCAAATAATTCTTCATAAGTACCAATACTGCCTGGCAAAACCACAATGGCATCACTTTCACTGATCAACAGCTTTTTACGTTCGGCCATATCTGCAACATGCACCATGTCACGCACTCCCTTATGTTCCCACTCGACCTCAACCATGAAATGAGGAATAATACCTTTAACCTTGCCGTTAAGCTCGAGAGCCCTGTTAGCCAGACTTCCCATTAAGCCAACAGCACCTCCACCATAAACTATTCCATGTCCTGCTTTAATTAATTCCTCCGCCAATAATTCAGCTTCGCTCATATATATATGATCAACCTTTGGGCTTGAGGCACAAAATACGGTTACATTTTTCATTTATAATCCATTTAAGTTGATAACACTATGCTGAGTCACCTGCACACCACATGGCAGCACCCAGCAAAATCACATCTTTCAATATACTTTGCCCAAGTTTTGACAATTCGGGAAATCCATATGGCGCCTGCCACACATATGATGATGTAAAGAGGGTAGAAACACTTATTACTAAAATAACGCTTGCGGCTAATCCACCCCAAAACGATAGCTTCTTTGCCACAGGTTTAAGTGCGATTAAAACCCCAATGACAATTTGCAGATATGCGATCATCTGAGAAAAAGCATAGGATGTTATATATTTTAGCATCCAGTCAAACAAAGATGAATTAGATAATACCTGCTTCAGGTAATCCGCTTCACTATTACGCAATTTCATAAGACCTAACCATATAAATACAATGGCTAAGCCATAACGCAATGTAAATTGACCGGCAGTTTTAAAAGTCTTGGCAATCATCTTATTAGTTTTAAAAAATGGAAATACCTGTTTTGGTTGTAAACAACTCCAGGGCTTTAACACCTGCAAGCGAATTACCGTACTTATCAAGTCCCGGACTCCAGACACAAATAGACAATAAGCCGGGAATAATTGCCGCAATTCCTCCCCCGACTCCGCTTTTACCGGGCATGCCTACCCTAAAGGCGAAATCTCCCGCAGCATCATATGTTCCACAGGTTAACAACAGGGAATTAATACGCTTCGACTGGCTGGCAGTCAGATACCTTCTTTTATTGACAGGATGAACACCATGATTGGCGAGAAACAAGAATGCTCTTGCTACATCTTCGCAACTCATCGATAGTGAACAGTGACCAAAATAAAAATCGAGTACCTCGTCCACATCAGCCTCTATATTACCATAGCTCTTCATAAAGTGCGCCAGAGCGGCATTTCTATGACCAAATGCCTTTTCGGACCGAAACATAGCCTGATTCATTTTAATACTTTTATTACAGGCTAACTCACGAATAAAATCAATGATGGTATTTAAAGAATCTTCTGTATTACTGACAACACAGTCGGCTACAACAATGGCACCTGCATTAATAAACGGATTGCGAGGTTTTCCATTTTCATTTTCCAACTGAATCAGGGAGTTAAAGGGGTTTCCGGAGGGCTCTTTCCCAACCCTTTTCCATAAATCATCTTTCAGAATGGAAAATGCCTTCGTTAAACTAAAGACTTTTGAGATACTCTGAACCGAAAACTTAGTATGGGCATCACCACAACTAAACGCTCGACCATCCAACATACAAATTGATATACCAAAGGCATTACTATCAACATTGGCCAACTCCGGTATGTAGTCGGCGACCTTCCCCTCGTTAAGCAAAGGCCTGACTTCATTGGCAATTTCATTAATGATCAATTGCCAATCTGTATGTTTCAGATTATCATTCGCCATTAACTTATCTTCTCTTACTGAATGGAATATGATATTCAAGGGTGTAGGTAAATCCCATATTTGTAGTTCTATCTCTGCGCCCGTAGCCAGGAATCGAGTATGGCTCAAATTCATCTCCGGAGCCAACATTAACGATTGTACGAAAGCGAACAGACCACCCCATGTAAAAATTCTTTAATATCTCTGAACGCAGGCCAAAAACAAATTCCGCCCATTGAGAACCCACTGTTGTTGATCCAAGCGATTTGGTAACATCACCCCAATATTCTTCCGTTACAGTATACCGCGGACAGCTGTGCTCCTGGACAGCCACACCATATCTGAAACCCAGTAGAATATTATCGTTGTTACCAATCTCATCCACACGGAACAAATTGTAATCAACCCCTGCACGCAAGAAACTTCCATCTGAATTATAGGTCATTTTACTGTTATCCAGATCAACATTTTCATAACCCAACTCGGCGGCAATTTGCCATTTTCGGTTGATGGTATATCGAGCGTTTGCTTCCACTCCAAATCGCTCATCTGAGAATATATGATTAATAAAAGGGGCTAAATCAATTCCAACTGACAAGCCCGGATTACCCTTATTAGCCAATTTTTTTTCTTCTTCCGTTAAGTCTGAATTTTGCTGTGCAAAAGCAACAGCTGCTAAGAACAACAGGCTAAGGCTCAATATATATTTTAACATTTTCAAGAGTTTCGTTGTACAATACAGATGAGTAACTAATCACTACTGAATCAATAACATTAAAAGTACTAATAACCGTATCCAGCTCAAGATCATAGGAGAATCCACAATCGCCCGACACGTAGTTTAGCTGTCGTTCATAAATAAAAACCAGCGTATCCTGCAAATCACTTGCGACAGTTTTTTCACGTAATACAAAGGTAGTGGTATCCCGATGTAAATCGGTAGGCATATACATGCTTGTAACATCTGCACTATCAATTAGCAGTTCTTTTGCAATTGCAGAACCGGGCTCTAAACCCCAAAGATAGATTCCGGTCAATGTTGTGTCATTTTCAACACCCGATGCGCCCGAATATAATCCGGATTGAATGGCATTCTGACCAGAAAGGCACAAGTCACTCTCATCACAAGAAACAAGGTAAAGTCCCAAAAATGCCACCAGCAATACTCCTATAAGTTTTGTATTCATTCCAAAAGCTTTGATACAAAAATAACAGGAAGGAATAAGAAAGAGGCGAACAAGCGAAAAAATATTATAAAAAATAAAAGTGTCCTATGTGTACGAATACGAACATACTATTGTTCATTAACGAACGTCAACCGACAGTGAAACACCGCATTTTAGCCTACCAACCTGCAACTTACACATTTTGGCCTACTAATTGATAACAAGGCTTCATTAACTTAAACTTAGAAGTTTGAATATGAAGAACCGTTTTTTACTCTTGGCTCTTTCGCTTTTTTTGGCCGGTGTTGGTGCTACTCAAGCCCAATCGAATAAAATTAGCTTTGAAGAATATGACTTGGATAATGGCTTACACGTTATCCTTCATCAAGACAAATCGACCCCCATTGTTACTGTTTCGGTAATGTATCATGTAGGATCTAAAAATGAGAACCCGGATCGTACCGGATTCGCACACTTTTTTGAACACTTAATGTTTGAAGGCACTGAAAATATTCCACGTGGTGAATATTCCAACTTTGTTGAACGCGCGGGTGGAACATTAAACGCCAATACTTCAAATGACCGTACATATTATTATGAAATTCTTCCTTCGAACCAATTAGAACTTGGCTTATGGTTAGAATCAGAAAGAATGCTTCATGCAAAAGTTGATTCAATAGGCATTCAGACACAAAAGAAAGTAGTCATTGAAGAAAAGAAACAAACTGTTGACAGCCGACCATATGGTACGCTTTTGCAGGAAACCATGAGTCGCGCTTTTAAGGAACACCCTTATCGCTGGACTGTAATTGGTGATCCGGATCATATTCGTGCGGCTAAAGATGAAGAGTTCCAGCAGTTTTACAAAGAATTCTACGTTCCAAATAATGCAGCACTGGTTATTGCCGGTGATATTGAAATCAGCGAAACAAAAGAACTTATTAGTAAGTATTTTGCTGACATTCCAAAAGGTAAAAAAGACATTTACCGCCCTACTATTGTTGAGCCTGCTTTAGGTGGAGAAGTTCGGGACACAATTTTCGACAATGTACAATTACCATTAATTGTTCAGGCCTATCGCACGCCGGCAATGGGGACAAAGGATTATTACGCCCTTGATATGTTATCGACTCTTTTATCAGGAGGACAAAGCTCACGTTTTTACAAGTCATTGGTTGATGAGCAGCAAAAAGCCTTACAAATTGGTTCTTTTGCTCTGCCTTTCCACCACCCAAGCGTTGCCCTTGCTTACGCATTGCCAAACATGGGTACTGACTGTGCTGATTTAGAAGCAGCTATTGACGCTGAAGTAGCTAAAGTACGTGATGAATTGATTTCAGAGCGTGAGTTCCAGAAACTACGCAACCAGTTTGAAAATTCATTTGTGAAGTCAAATGTGAAGCTCGCCAGTCGTGCAGAAAACCTGGCAACTAACTACACATATTTTGGTAATACCAACCTGGTAAATACCGAACTTGACAAATACCTGGCTGTAACTCGTGAAGACATTAAGCGTGTTGCCAACAAGTATCTTGTTGAAGATAACCGCGTTGTTTTATACTATTTGCCAAAATCACAGCAGAACTAAACACGCCAAAGAGTTAGATTACTGATTATAAAAAGATAAAACCAAGCATTATTGGTTTCAAAAAACAAAACAGAATGAAAAAATCAGTTTTATTTTTATTAGCACTACTTGTTGCTTTTAATATAAATGCCCAAATAGATAGAAGTACGCCACCAAAACCAGGACCGGCACCCAAAGTAAACATTGGCCAGGCCAAGTCATTTGAACTAAAAAACGGATTAAAAGTATTTGTGGTTGAAAACCATAAGGTTCCGGTTGTATCATACACCTTATCTCTTGACCTTGATCCGATTGTTGAAGGTGAAAAGGCAGGTTACGCGAGTATGGCCGGTGACTTAATGAGTACCGGAACAAGCAATCGCAGCAAAGCTGAAATTGATGAAGCGGTCGATTTTATTGGTGCAAGCTTAAGAACCAGTTCGACAGGCATGTATGCTACATCATTGAAAAAGCACTCCGGAGAATTACTTGACCTAATGACCGACGTATTATACAATCCTTCTTTTCCTGCCGAAGAACTTGAGAAAGCCCAAAAGCAGATGCTTACAGGTTTAAAATCTCAAAAAGACGACCCTAAAGCTATTGCGTCAAACATTAAAAGTGTTTTACGCTATGGTAAAAACCACCCTTATGGAGAAATTTTAACTGATGAATCAGTTGAAGCTATCACTGTAGATGACTTAAAAGCTTATTACGACACTTATTATCGTCCGAATGTAGCCTACCTGGTTATAGTTGGTGACATCACAGTGAAGGAAGCTAAAAAGCAGGCTAAGAAGTACTTTGCTTCATGGGAATCAAAAGAAGTTCCTACCTACAACTATGATATGCCAAAAGCTTTTGAACAACCAAAAGTGGTAGTTGCCAACAAGGATGGTTCAACACAGTCAACTATTTCATTGTCGTATAACATTAACCTAAAGCCTGGTGATACTGATGCTATTAAGGCTCGCGTAATGAACCAGGTACTTGGCGGTGGCTCTTTCAGTGCTCGACTGTTCCAGAATTTACGTGAGGACAAAGGCTTTACCTATGGAGCTTATTCATCATTAAGCTCTGATGAATTAGTTGGCTCGTTTAACGCGGGTGCCAATGTTCGAACAAGTGTTACTGACAGTGCCTTCACTGAAATCATCTACGAAATGGACCGCATGAGAACTGAGTTGCTACCGGAGGAGGATTTAACACTGGTTAAAAACTCATTAACAGGAAGTTTTTCAAGATCGTTAGAAGATCCGGCTACTGTTGCACGCTTTGCTTTGAATATTGAAAAATACAACCTGCCGGCCGACTATTACGAAACATACCTTGAAAAACTTAATGCTGTTACACCTGAGGATGTTAAAGCAATGGCTCAAAAATACCTCACCCCAGATAACGCATTGATTCTTGCTGTTGGTGATGTACCTAACATGAAGGCCTCACTCGCTAAATTTGCTAAAGACAGTAAAGTTGAGATGTATGATTTCTACGGCAATGTTGTAAAAGCCATGCCACTTCCGGCAGATCTAACAGCTGAGAAAGTAATTGCAAAATATGTTGACGCAATTGGAGGTGCCGAAGCGCTTAATGCCGTAAATGAGTACGCTATGGAAGGCAGCATGAGTGTGCAAGGCATGCCTTTAAATATGAAGATATACAGCCGTCGTCCTAATCAACAGTGTGTGGAAACCTATATGCAGGGCAACCTTGTTTCAAAGCAGGTTTTTAATGGTGAAGCAGGTAAAGTTGTAAGCCCGATGGGCGAACAAAACATTGAAGGTGAAATGTTGGAAAACATGAAAACTGAATCAATCCTGTTTCCTGAAACACAATATGCCGAATTAGGCTTCAAACTTGAGCTTGTTGGTGCTGATAATGTTGATGGCCAGGACGTCGTTAAAATGAAGATCACTAATCCTTCGGGCAAGGAACAAACCGTATTCTACAGTCGCTCAACCGGTTTGAAAGTCAAGGAAGTCAGCACAACACCACAGGGAACCATGGCCAGTACATACACTGAATATATTGAAGTGAACGGTGTTAAATTCCCAAAGAAAATGACTCAGGCCGTTGGTCCGCAAACATTCGATATTGTATTCGAAACGATTAAAGTAAACGAAGGAATTGACGCAAATAAATTCGATATCTAATCATTGGCATGGAACAGGTATCGAAGCAATCATAGTTTTTAAAAATCTGATTTATTATTTCGGACAAAGTTAGATTGATAGTTTGAAGATTGCTAAGTTAAAAAGGCAGCCAAAGGGCTGCCTTTTTTTATTAGTTTTATCAAATAATCATTAATTAATAGCAAGTAGTCTGTTATACCAAATTGGAATATGTTAGCTGGTCAGACAAGATGCAAACAACGATTTCCAGAACCAGATATAAAACACGATAAAAAATCTACAATTACATGAGAAACCCACTACGCACTGTGCTTCTGATTTTTATAGTAACCGTTTCCCAAATAGTAGCCGAGGCCCAGGAAGAAGCCGAACTATTAAAACATTTTCACAGCATTACAGCCGAAGAAGTTTTTGGTTATGCCCAAACCCTTTCCGAACCACAGTTTGATGGTCGTCTTGCCGGAAGCCCGGGTTACACAAGATCGGCAGAGTGGCTTGCTTCACATTTAAGAGAATGGAATATCAAGCCAGGATATGGTGAATCCTATTTCAAACATTTTCCTCAAGATTACACAGTTGTTAAATCAAAGGGCTCACTTTCCGCAAAACTATACGATAAAAAGGGTAATCATATCGATAAAAACTACACATTCCCGGAACATTATTTCCCTGGCTCCAATTCAGCAAACGGAACCATTGAAGGCGAGTTGGTTTATGTTGGCTATGGCATCACTGCATCTGAACATGACTATGATGATTACAAAGCGATTGATGTTCAAGATAAAATTGTGCTGATAGAGCCTGGCCATCCAAAGCCAGAAGGCGCTAAAGAGTGGAACGACTGGGCCAGATATGCCGGTTCCTCAGAGAAAATGACGAATGCCCTGAATCATGGTGCTAAAGGCGTTCTTTATATTTCAAAACTGGCTAGTCCCGGCATTAAGTACAATGAAGGACTGATCTATTGTCATATCGATAGAAATGTGGTTAAAGAGTTTTTCTTTGCCAGAAACCTTGATTATAGCGCTGTGGCAGATGAGTTAAAGAAAAAGAATAAATCCCAAAGCCTCTCACTGAAACATAAAATAAGCATCACTGCCGAAACCGAGTACCACCCCAAAGGCTCATATGCCAATGTAATTGGTGTCATAGAGGGATCTGATCCCGAGCTAAAAAATGAAGTCATTATGGTTGGCGCTCATTTGGATGGACAGGGAAATTTAGGAGAACTGTTTCCCGGCGCGCTGGACAATGCTTCAGGTGTGGCCGATATTATGGCTGCAGCAAGAGCTCTGTCAATGCTACCGGCTCCCAAACGAACCATTGCTTTCTTTTTTATTGGTGCTGAAGAAAAGGGTTTACTGGGAGCGCGCGAATATGCCAAAGATCCCCTTTTCCCTAAAGAAAAAACCATTTGCTACATTAACTTAGATATGGTAGGTAATGGTACAGGCCTGTATTTTGGAGGAGGCCCCTCCTTTCCAGACATCTTCAGGCATTTCGAAGAATCAAATGCCAGCTACATTCACCGACCGCTCAAAACCCGCTATTTAAACCGCAGCTACAAGGGTCGGCCGCGAACTGATGGAATGGCTTTGTCTCAAGAGGGTTTCAGAGCATTGAGTGTGCATTGCACCGACAGGGTTAAAAAACTGTATTATCACCATCCGGCAGACACGCCCGATACATTGGTGCCGGAAATAATGGAAGACGTCAGCAAATGGCTTTATTTGGGCCTTTATTCATTAGCAAATGCAGAGACAATTGACTTAAATGAAGTCATAGAAGAAAAGTAAAATAAACCAATAGCTGCCTTGAAAGTAATTTTAAGGCAGCTTTTTATATCCATATGGTGCTGATCAACTATTCCGGGTGATCTTTGGTTCATAACAGCAACTCCCAATAGCCCACATCAATCCATTTATCAAACTTACGACCGACCTGCTTAAAGTGACCAATCTTTTGAAAACCCAGCTTCTCGTGTAGTTTTACACTGGCGTCATTCGGTAATGATATACCCCCGATAACAGCATGTATTTCCTTGTTTTTAAGTTCATTCATCAGGTGTGAATATAATCTTGTGCCTATTCCCTTTCCTTGAGCTTTATGGTGCAAATAAACCGAAGTCTCTACGGTCCTCGCATATGCTTTGCGCGATTTCCAGGCGCTAGCATAAGCATAACCAAGAATCTGATCATTCTCTTCAAAAACAACAAAAGGATAACTGGCCGTGATCTTCTTAACGCGATTAAGCATTTCATCAGAATCGATCGAATCCAGTTCAAATGTGGCAATACTGTGCTTTATAAAATGATTGTAGATACCTGCAATCAAACTGGCATCGGCTGGCTTAACCTGGCGTATCATATCAATGGTTTTAGGTGTTGATTTGCTTAAGATAAGAAAATCTGGAATAGGCATAAAAAGTAAAGCCCGGATGACGTTTCAAACGGGCTTTTACTGAGAGATAAACCTTAAAATATTACAATGAATGTCATTCAGAGATGAATGACAACGAAGTAATGCAACTTTATTCCACTGTAACCGACTTGGCCAGGTTACGTGGTTGATCCACATTACAGCCACGCATAACTGCAATGTGATACGAAATAAACTGAAGCGGCACGCAGGTTAACAAAGGAGCTATTGCTTCGTGACAATCAGGCACCTCTATCACATGGTCAGCCATTTTTTTAATCACATCATCTCCCTCGGTTACAATGGCAATCACTTTTCCATTGCGAGCCTTCACCTCCTGGATGTTACTTACAATTTTCTCGTATGACTTATCTTTTGTTGCCAATACAAATACCGGCATGTTTTCATCGATAAGTGCGATAGGCCCGTGCTTCATTTCAGCAGCGGGATATCCTTCGGCATGAATGTACGAAATTTCCTTAAGTTTTAATGCCCCTTCCAGTGCAACGGGGAATAAATAACCGCGACCAAGATAAAGCGCGTTATTGGCGTCTTTATATGTTTCAGCGATCTTCTTTATTTCACCTTCCGACTCCAGAATTGTTCTGATCTTATCGGGCACCTGGGTTAACTCACCAATCAAATTCGTATAATCAACATCATTTAAATGTCCTTTGGTTTTACCCAATAAAAAGGCCATCATTGTTAATACCGTAACCTGAGAGGTAAATGCTTTAGTTGAGGCTACTCCGATTTCTACTCCGGCGTGCGTATAAACACCAGCATGCGTTTCACGAGGAATGGATGAACCTGCCACATTACAAATACCAACGATGGTGGCTCCCTGCTCCTTGGCCATCTTGATAGCTGCTAAAGTATCGGCCGTTTCACCACTTTGCGAAATTGCTATAATCACATCATCTTCATTGATAACCGGATTACGATACCTGAACTCACTGGCATATTCCACTTCAACAGGAGTACGTGCAAATTCTTCAAACAAATACTCTCCTACTATACCCGCATGCCACGAAGTACCACATGCAGCAATAATTATACGTCTGGCCTGACTTAGCTTTGGTAATATATCAGCTATACCCCCCAGGAATATTTTTGAATAGTCCATTGCTATACGACCACGGAAAGTATCTTCAATCGATATAGGCTGTTCATATATTTCTTTTAGCATAAAATGCTCGAAATCGCCTTTATCAATTTCATCAATTGTCAGATTAACCTTTTGTATCTTTGGCTTCAGGGCATCATTTTCAATGCTTTTTAGTGTCAGGTTATCTTTTTTAATGACTGCCACTTCCTCATCATTCATGTAAATAACCTGGTCGGTGTATTCAACAATCGGGGTAGCATCAGAAGCCAGAAAGTACTCCTTCTCTCCCACACCTATCACCAATGGACTTCCTTTTCTGGCTGCTATTAGCTGATCTTTTTCATCGGTACAGGTTATTACCAGGCCGTAGGCACCAACGACCTTAGTCAATGCTAAACGAACAGCCATTTCAGCATTCACCTCTTTACTGATGTATATATTTTCAATCAGGTTAGCAAGCACCTCTGTATCAGTTTCACTCTGAAACTCATATCCGCGGCTTACCAATTCTTTTTTCAGGTGCGCATAATTCTCAATAATACCATTGTGCACAACAATGAATTTACCATTTTGAGACACATGCGGGTGCGCATTATTATCACTTGGTTCTCCGTGTGTGGCCCATCGTGTATGTCCCATACCTATTGAACCGGAGATTGATTTACCTTTGGTGTGACTTTCAAGATCTTTGACTTTACCTTTACACTTATAAACGTTGATATCACTGTTTATAAGCGCTAGACCGGCAGAGTCATATCCCCGGTATTCTAACCTCTGCAATCCTTTAACGATAATTGGGTAGGCTGTTCTACCACCAACGTATGCTACAATTCCACACATAGTTCTTTATTGTTTATCTGTATATTACTTTTTTACCAAATCAGTAACATGCTTAACCTGAAAAAAAAGAGGAATCTCCAACAGGAGTTCCTCTTCAAACAAATGTGTGTTATACCGATAAAGGTGTAAAACCTTTTTTGCTATTTTAATAAGCTTTCCGGTGCTAAGTTGTCTTTTTCAATATCCTTGAAATAGTTATAAGTCCCAACCTTTAGTTCATAGGTTGCAGCCTCATCACAAACAATAACACCTTTAGGATGCATTTGCAATGCACTAATGGTCCACATATGATTGACTCCTTCTTCAACAGCATGTTGCAAAGCTCTCGCTTTGTTATGTCCATTTACAATAATCAACACTTCCTTTGAATCCAAAACTGTCCCGACACCAACAGTTAAAGCCGTTTTTGGTACCTTATCAGGGTCATTATCAAAGAAGCGTGAATTTGCTAAAATGGTATCATAGGTTAACGTTTTAACCCTTGTTCGGGAGCTTAATGACGACGCCGGCTCATTAAAAGCAAGGTGTCCGTCAGGACCAATACCTCCTAAAAACAGGTCGATACCTCCCAGTTCCTTAATTTTATCTTCATAACGCTGACATTCTGCCTCCGCGTCTTCAGCCTGCCCGTCCAATAAATTGGTATTTTCAGGCTTTATATCAATATGGCTGAAAAAGTTGTCCCACATAAAGGTGTAGTAACTCTGCGGATGTTCACGCGGTATTTCACGGTATTCATCCATGTTAAAGGTTACCACATTTTGAAAAGACACTTTTCCTTCCTTATTCAGTCTGATCAATTCTTTATACGTCCCCAGTGGCGACGAGCCCGTTGGCAATCCCAGAATAAATGGCTTATTATCCTGGTGTTTGTTAATTCTTTGTGCAATGTAACTTGCTGTCCATGAAGAAGCCAGTTGATAATCCGGCTCGATGATTAATCGCATAGTAATCTATTTAAGGTTTATTCTCTACTTTAAGAGGATAAGCCTTTCCTTCAGTTCTTCAGCTAATCTGCTTTTTACCCTGATGTGATTACTGATGTCTTGCACAGACGGATGCTTCTCAAATTCACCTCGCACCTGCTCAAAGTCAGACATGCGTGTTTCTTCAGAACCATCAATACCAAAGCCCGTTTGGTTATTCAATGTGAACTCCTTGCGGGCATCGGCATAAACCATATTATCTAAATCAATTACACATTTTTTCCAGTCATCGACAAAAGACAGAATCTGATCTATTTCAGCTGTCTGGAAATCCAGATCAAATTCGTCTTTGAAGACTTTCAGGCACCAGGTCCATGCATAATCAAAATAGTTGTCATGCAACAAAGCATATCGGCTGTTGAGTTCATCCAAATCCGATATGTTATCATTTTGTAAATCATCAAGCAGGGTCATTACCCGCTCTTTGGGAACAAGCAAACCAGCCATATCTATCCACTCCCCATTTCCATAATCGGAAGTTTTCGAAAGGCTTTTTCTTAATTCACTTAACGATTCAAAGATAACATCTTCCAGCTTTTTTATCAGCGCATTGCCTAAAAATTTTATAATTCCCGTATTATATAACTGAATACCACGCCTTAAGGCGCCGTTAGCTATCTTTACACTATTATACATGTAATAGTCAGACGTAACACCTGAAGAAGCCATGAGATCTTTCAAAACCTTTTTACCGTTGATCATTTTCTGTATGGTAAAAGGGCTTAACAGGTTAAAGTTGATGAAATCCAATAACTTATCATCAGTACGCTTGTCGCGCTTAGGCCACTTTCTCGCATCACGAATGGTACCAACACTGCGTAAATTAACGCCTGGTGCCAATATACTTTCGTCCTTATTCTCGATTAAATAAGAAAACGGAAGCTGCGAGGTATCCGGATTACGATAATGGCGCCCCATAACCAATGAAAAGGCTCCTATTCGCGCGGGCCATAAGAGGTAAGAGTCACTGGTAGTTTTTGAGCCACGCTCGACCACACCCTGATGGATCGGTCCCAATTTATACATATGGTTACTCTGGTTTGAACCACTTCCTGCATTCATAAAAGAGAAGTAACCAGCAATTAACAATGTTGATTTATGGTGTGTTACAGTATATGGCCCTGCAAAAACAGAACAGGCTTCCCCATGAAAGCCCTGGCAATTGGCGAAGAAAACTGAATTTTCAGCAGAGTAGTGCTTCCCCAATTCACAACCTTGCCCGATAAAACATTTCGATAGTAAAGAACTATCACTTACTGTAGACCCTGAAGCTGCGATAAAATCCTCGGCAATTACCCCTGGGCCAAAATAACTTGGAGCTTTCTCTGAACTGTTGATTGAACCGTTACACAAACGATAGATCCCTTCGACTTTAGCTCGCGGACCGATATTAGTATTTATAATTGTACGGCAGTTAATTAGCTGAGCTCCTTCACTAATGGTTCCCATCGAACTGCAGATACCATGGCAATATTTATCAATCAGCTTTTGCAATTTTTCAATTACCGCGGGCTGATGTCGGTACATGGCCATTATATATGCCGTATGAGCCGATAATTCGTTATAAATTGAGATCTCACGACCTCCAGCTTCATTTAAAGCTGAAACCTGAACACCGTTTCCAAAACAGTTCTCTTTCTCAGTAATAATGGAATCCACATTTTCAATCACCACATTTGAATAAATATGGTAGTTGGCAATATGGTTTTTTACCTGATTGATATATGCATCGGATTCAACAATGCAATTATGGATGGTAGCATTAGAAATACCAGCTTTCTTTTCAACTCCCCCGGGGAAGGTGAATGTCCGGTTGAAGCTTCCCAGCTTTACATCGCCTGAAAGGGATACATTTCGTAATGCTGTTGCAGCAAAATCAATTGCTACGCTTATTTTCTGCCAATCCGCACATATGCAATTTCGTGCTTCAAGCAAGTTAATTTCATCTTGAGTTAGTGCCCGGTATTTGTTCATTCTCTCAGTTAAACGGTAATTACAAAACTAAAGTATGAAAGAATTGTATATGAACACCATACAAGAATGAAATGAAAGCTGACTAAAATAAAATCGCAACTACCTTACCCAATTACAAAGGAATAGTAAGAAGTCTTTTTGTCATACATAAGACATTTTGCTTTCGTTTTTAATTGTTTGCTTTTGTTTTACCACAAAAAAAGGGATGCTCCAAAAGAACATCCCCCTGTATTTCTTGGTGAATAAGATTTATCTTGGTCGATATTGATAATACTTGACATTCATTTTCATTCGTTTGTCAACATTTTCACCACCCTTGCTAACTTGCTCATTATCCTCAGAGCCACTGTATAGGATGACGCGCTGGAAATTAGCCGTTGTATTTTCAGGTCCAATAAAGAATTCCTTTTCATCTAAGCCGGCACCATCTTCATAACGCATGATGTAGTTGAAATAATCAGCACGCATAATAAAACGATACAGATACTCAATATCTCCATTTTCATTTAAGCGAGATACTCGCTCACCTGAACCAACACTATTCCCCTGGCTGTCTGTCGTTCCAAACACAGGTACGGATACTTCATTTCCATTAACAACGATTTGATAGATCGGATCTACCAGTTCCCCTTTATCATTAGGCCACTTAATGGTTAAACGACCAGGGATCGGATATCGGGCAACATCAGCTGAATCCATCGCTGCTTCCATATAAAACTCTACATTAGACACCATGTGATAATCAATAGCATTGAATGGCTCCGCCTGGGCAGGATTACCAATGGAATCAACCCAGGTTAACACCTCTTCCGGCAACTGCAAGCGCATATAGCTTCCTGCCATACCTTGAATATACAATTTGTCAGTAGACGGATCATCCAGCTTAATTGCATCATTCAGATCATGAGAATACCTGTTAAATCGAACATTTTCAAGGTTAATCGGGAATGAATAAGGAATTTGCTTAACAGTTGAATCTATGATTTCGTATGTATTGTCCTCTTGCTTCTTCCAATATTTATATTTACGTGATATATGCATGCTTAAATTAGTTGCGACATTATCACCACTTAACAGATTAATTTTTGTCAATGAACCCGTTCCTGTTTCATTGGAAGCAATATCAGCTGTAATGTACAAACCATTGAAAAAGCTTTTAAATGCAGCTGTCGATGACAGGGTATTCTCGTCTAATTCAAAAAATTCTCTTGCTCTATCTTCATCTAACTTAATACTCCAGTTTTTAATCTGCGTTGTATGTCCGTTAAAGCTATTGTCCATCACCGTATCTACTTTAGCAACGTCCCATAGATAGGAAGGATCACTCCAAAGGTCCACCGGATTATCCCATAGGCCGTCTCCCCAAACATCTGCATTCTTTAAGGAATCAGGTACCTCATTATTAGGATGAACCACCGCCTCACCTATAGCTATAGGATTGTAAAGCCCTTTCATTTCATGGTCGTTGTAATATTGATCAACTCCAGCCAAACCAAGGGGTGTGGTTAATTCATACACCTTAATATTTTGCTCAGAAAGCATATCGCCATACCAGTTATTAAACTGGTATTGCATATTCAAAACTAAACTATCCAAGATCCACTCATCATAGGGAAACCTCGGATCACCATTATTATTATCGAATTGATAATACTGGAAGCCTTTGTCGTCATTTTTATAAACAGTATCATTCCCGGTAGTCAAACTAAGACCATAGATACTGTCGATGTCAAAGAAAACCCGTCTACCAATAGAGAAATCGGTTACAAAATCGGCTTTCGTAGGGCCAAAAACAGGATCTTCAAACGTTCCGATTATACCATAGGTAGCATCGTCGGTACGCACATTACCTCCATCTTTCGTTCTTGATATATTTTGAGTATTCAAAATATGACCATCATAGTAATGTCCTTTTATCATTTCCCCCTCGGGTAAAACATCTCCGGTTATTCGCGCCGGTTCATCCTTACACGATACCGTTAAAGAAAGAAGGCCAATCATAAATAATTGGCCTGCTGATAAAAATATCTTGTTCAAAGAATAATTCTTCATACGTATAGTTTCTTAGTCTAATAATGAATCATAAAATCCATTGTAAGCTTCCACGTAGCTTTCTTCATCATGATAACCTAAAAATGGCTTACCTGACTGCTTAATAAACTCACTTATTTCAGGATTTATTGTCTCACTACCCTGAATAACACCATCTGACATAGAAATAGCTAACTTGGTCAAATTCACGTAATCGTTCCCAGCCATCACCTCTAAGTCACTATCTTCAACACCTTCAAGCTTTAATTTTTCTTTAAAATTTTCACTCCAAAGGTTTTTAAAATCATTGTCGTAAACAGTATATACCACCTTAGAATTCGCAAAATGCGGATCTTCGTTCATTGCCTTTTTAATGTACAAAGGAGCTAAAGCTGTAAACCAACCGTTACAGTGAACCACATCCGGAGCCCAGCGCAGTTTTTTAGTGGTTTCCAACACACCGCGGGCAAAGAAAATAGTTCGCTCGTCGTTGTCTTCAAACTCATTTCCCTCAGAATCTACCAAAGTCGATTTACGTTGGAAATAATCTTCGTTGTCAATAAAGTAAACCTGCATACGAGCAGCCTGAATTGATGCTACCTTGATGATCAGCGGATGATCGGTATCATCAATTATTAGATTCATACCCGATAAACGAATTACTTCGTGTAACTGATTGCGGCGCTCATTAATACAGCCGAATCGAGGCATGAAAGTTCTGATTTCTTTTCCTAATTCCTGGATGCCTTGAGGAAGGTAACGACCTATTTTAGACATTTCTGTCTCGGGAAGGTAAGGTGTTATTTCTTGAGAGATGAATAAGACTTTTGCTTTTTCCATTATTATACTGGTAGAATATTTTTAGCAAATGCAAAAGTACGAAAAATAAACCACCTGACAAATAAAGCCCTTGCACGCATGCTGATATAACGGTCAACAAACACTAAAATCGATGGTTTGAAACTATAATTTAACAAGGTTTTTGAATATTTTTAGGATATATGTGATAAGTATTTTATTACTTTGCCGAGCTAAATTTTATTGGCACAATTAAGCAGTCTTAATACCTGTTTATGTGCCACTTAAAAACATTAACCATGCAAGTAGTTAATACGGTAGAAAAACTACAACATCAAATCAGTGAAGCTAAGAAAAGCGGCCTGAAAATAGGTTTTGTTCCAACCATGGGAGCATTACACGAAGGTCACCTCACTTTGGTAAAGAAAGCTGCCAATGAGAGCGATATAGTTGTTGTCAGTATTTTTGTCAATCCAACACAGTTTAACAACTCAAAAGATCTTGAGCGCTATCCTCGAGACCTGGAAACAGACCTGGAAGCTCTTTCTACAGTCAAATGCGATTACATTTTCGCTCCTGCTGTTGATGAAGTATATCCAGAAGAAGATGATCGCCAATTTAACTTTGGAGACCTGGAAACTGTTATGGAAGGAAAATTTCGACCAGGCCACTTCAATGGTGTCGCCCAGGTTGTAAGTCGCCTGTTTGACATGGTCACTCCCGATAAAGCATTTTTTGGACTAAAGGATTTTCAACAACTGGCCATTATCAGAGCCATGACAAAACAGCTGAGTATGCCTGTTGAAATAGTGCCTTGCGATATCGTTAGAGAAAAGGATGGATTGGCAATGAGTTCGCGCAATATGCTGCTAAGTGAAGCTCAACGAAAAAATGCCCCCTTAATTGCCCGTACTTTAGTTGAATCTTGTAACTTTGTCGCCGATACATCGGTACAAGGTGTCAAAAAACAAGTTGAAGACGCCATTAATGCAGATACTGAACTTGAAGTTGAGTATTTTGAAATAGTGGATGGTTATACACTGCAAGCTGTTGACAACTGGGATGAGAGTAACTACATTGTTGGTTGTATAGCGGTATTTGCCGGTGAAATAAGATTGATAGATAACGTGACATACAAATTATAGGGATCATGAATGTTGAGGTTGTAAAATCAAAGTTGCACAATGTTTCAGTTACTGAAGCAAACCTGAATTATGTAGGAAGCATTACCATTGATGAAGATTTAATGGATGCTGCAAACATTATTGAAAACGAAAAGGTTCAGGTAGTGAATAACAACAATGGAGAGCGTCTTGAAACTTATGTTATTAAAGGCGAAAGAGGCTCTGGAGTTATCTGCCTGAATGGCGCTGCTGCACGTAAAGTCGCAGTGGGCGATGTTGTAATTATTATTACATATTGCCATATGACACTGGAAGAAGCAAAACAATTTAAACCAACTTTTATCTTTCCTGATACAGCTACAAACGCTTTGGTTTAAAATTATTTGGTATTTAACCGGTAATGTAAAAAATATAATGATGAAACCTCGACAGCTGTCGGGGTTTTGTTATTTTTGATCGTATGGAATATTCAGGCGGTTTTCTGAATACAAACCGGCAGATCGGCAATTAAACAAATAAACAGTTCAATGACACAACTGGATAAAATTCATGACAAGATAAAAAACCGGGAGGCGGCAAAGGCTATTGTTGCTCAATGGAACAAAAACAATGAAAGCATAGTTTTTACCAACGGATGCTTTGACATTGTGCACCGCGGGCACATCGATTACTTATCTAAAGCCAAAGACAAAGGCTCAAAGCTTATCCTTGGACTTAATACTGATGCTTCTGTTCAGCGCTTAAAAGGCCCTCAGCGACCAGTTGTTGATGAACAAAGCCGTGCTATTTTGATGGCATCATTGCAATTTATTGATCTGGTTGTATTCTTCGATGAGGATACCCCTTATGAATTAATAAAGGACCTGCAGCCCGACATATTGGTAAAAGGAAGTGATTACAATGCAAAAGACATTGTTGGTTACGACATATTAATGGCCAAAGGGGGTAAAGTTGAAACCATCGACTTTGTTCCTGGCTTCTCAACCACGTCTATCGTAGAAAAAATTAAAGAGTCGATGTAAGAATATTTCCTCCTGATTTCAAAGATAAACGTTGAATCACCTAGCGTAAGAATAAATTCAGGAGGAACAAAGAGATAATAAATGGCCAAAACCAAATCTGTTTTCGTTTGCCAGAACTGTGGCAATGAGTCACCCAAATGGGAAGGTAAATGCTATGCATGCGGAGAGTGGAATACTTTTGTTGAAGAAACCAAAATAACCGGTAAAGCTAAAAACAGCAGACCGGGAACTGTTATTGCAGAGCGAACAAAGCCCATGCCCGTATCCAGTGTTTCGGTGGAGGAGTTACCTCGTTTAAGCACTGGCAATGAAGAACTCAACAGAGTTTTGGGTGGTGGTCTGGTCCCGGGAGCAATGGTGCTGATTGGTGGTGAACCGGGCATTGGGAAATCGACACTGGTTTTGCAAACAGCATTAAACTTGCCCAATGTAAAAGTGCTCTATGTTTCTGGAGAAGAAAGTCCACAGCAAATTAAACTACGTGCTGACCGTATCTCGGGTGCGTCAGCCGATAATTGCCATGTCGTCAGTGAAGTATCTGTTGAGCATATCATAAAACATATTGACAACGAAAAGCCTGATGTTCTTGTTGTTGACTCTGTTCAAACACTGGAGACAGAACGCATTGAGTCAGCTCCGGGCAGCGTATCTCAGATTCGTGAATGTACTGCAAGTATTTTACGCGTCTGTAAGGAAAAGCACATTCCGGTATTTTTAATTGGCCACATCACCAAGGAAGGTAGCCTGGCCGGGCCAAAAGTACTGGAACACATGGTTGATGTTGTTCTGCAATTTGAAGGGGATCGCCACCATATGTACCGCATTTTACGCTCGATCAAAAACCGCTTTGGCTCGACAAATGAAATTGGGATCTTTGAAATGCTTGGCTCCGGCCTTCGTGAAGTCAGTAATCCATCGGAATTATTATTGGCCACCCAGCAAAAGCAAATGAGCGGTGTGGCTATCTCAGCAGCTCTAGAGGGTGTACGCCCATTTTTAATAGAAGTGCAGGCGCTGGCAAGTACGGCCGCCTACCAAAATCCACAACGATCAGTTACCGGTTTTGATTTGCGTCGCCTTAATATGCTTTTGGCAGTATTAGAAAAGCGTGCCGGTTTTAAACTGGCCCAAAAAGATGTATTTCTTAATATCGCAGGTGGTTTAAAAGTGAACGATCCGGCTATTGACCTGGCAGTAATTACTGCGGTGTTATCATCAAATATGGACATGGCTATTTCACCTGACATCTGCATGACAGGTGAGGTTGGGTTATCGGGAGAAATACGCCCCGTTACTCGCCTCGATCAACGCATTGGTGAAGCTGCTAAATTGGGTTTTAAAAGCATTATCATCCCAAGTTATATTAAAGGGGTTGAACTAAATAAGTTTGACATCCAGGTTATTAAAGCCAGTAAAATTGAGGAAGCTTTTAAATTCCTGTTTGCCTGATCAACAAACAGAAATATCAAAATAAAAGACAGAGCCTTTGCCTTGTTGACTTTCAACCCTGATAGTACCACCCAAAAGCCTTATAAGCTCTTTGGTAATGGCAAGGCCCAGGCCTGTTCCGCGGTAAATCTTTTCAGTTTGCCCCTCTAGTTTATTGAAGCGGTCAAAAATATTATCTATCTCCCCGGGAGGGATTCCAATGCCTGTATCTTTAACTGAACACTGCAATCGACCATTGTTGATCGAATAGCTGAAAGTTATCGAACCCTCTTCTGTAAATTTAATGGCGTTATTGATCAGGTTGGTTATGATCTGTTTTAATCGCAATGGATCCGTATAAACCATTACCGGCTCTTCTATTCTGTTGCAACAAAAACTGACTCCATCGATCAATTCACTGTTTTCACCTTTATATATGGCACAAATCTGCTCTATCTCTTCACGTAATTCGAAATTGGTTTTTCGTATGAAAATATTGGCCCCGGATTCAATACGTGCCAAATCCATAATATCGTCTATCAGTCGCATGAGCGTCATCCCATTAGCCTGTATTAAACTTCTGAAATAATCACTTTCTTCTTTCGATATACTTTTCTCATTAAGCAGGTCAACAAAGCCCAATATGGCATTCATAGGCGTTCTGATCTCATGACTCATGTTTGCCAGAAAGGCTGTTTTCAAGGCATCCGCCTTCTCTGCCCTTTCCTTTGCCATTTTAAGGTCTTTCGTGCGTTCGTCAACCTGTTTTTCGAGGTTCCTCCTGTGCTTTTCGAGCTTTTTATTGACCAGGCTTAGTTCTTTGGTTTTTTCCGCTACTTTTCTCTGAAGCATTATACGTTGCCTCCGGGTAGTACGATTCTTTATAAAGTAAAAACCAAACACCATTGATACACCGACAATAATTACAAGTACGTAAAACCAGTTTGTCAGATAAAACGGTGGTTTAATATTGATTTTCAAAAGACTTTCTTCACTCTCAAGTTTACCATTTGTTATAATTGACTTTATCCTGAACGTGTAATTATCGGGTGGTAAACTGTGAAAGGAAATAACATTTTTACTTCCAAGGTTTATCCACTCCTTGTGAAGTTCATCTATTTTGTACTGATATGTTGTTCGTCCCGAACTGGAGTATTCAAGCGTCGAATAATATAACTCAAACAGCTTATCCTTATGGGAAAGGTTTACTTCTGCGGCTTCACTTATGTGACCATCATAGATTTGGCGACCATCGGCAAGCGTTCCGTGATCAACTTTTTGATTTAAAACAGACAGTCCGGTCATAACCACCTTATGAGGCTGACGCACTTCAAAAGCAATATCTGCATTGAAAACATTGATGCCATTAATACCGCCACAGACCATGTCACCCCTCTTCAATAGAGTAATGGCATTGTAATGGAACACATTTTCCTGCAAACCATCTTCCCTGTAAAAATTAGAGAACACACCTGATTGAGTCTGGTATATACTTAAGCCATTTTGCGTTGTTATCCATATATTGCCTTTACTATCCTCTGCTAATCCAACAATGGAATTACTTGCCAGTCCATCGTTCATATAAAACCGGGTAAAACTTTGTCCATCATTGTTCATCCTGTTCAGACCAAAATTAGTTCCTACCCAATAATTCCCATGACTATCGGTTAACTGGCAGGTAGCCTGGTTGCTTGACAAGGAAACATCAACATTTTTATCGTGCTGAAAGTGTAAAAACGATTTGCTGCTTCTTTCATATTTATTAATACCACCTCCATAGGTTATCAGCCATATATCAGATGCTTCACCTTCCCATATCGCCATGACATTGCTACTGTTCAGATGTGTGTTGGCAGGATATGAATTAGGGTAATTTGTTAATTCACCTGTCTCCGGATCATAAACATCGGCTCCCCCACGTATAGTTCCAATCCATATTAAACCATGCGAATCTTTATATAAGGCTCTTATAAAGTCACTGGACAGGGCCGGCTGATCATCCTCAGGAGTGTTTTTCAGATAGGTAAATGTTCCGGTATTCTTATTAAGAATGCTAATGCCTCCTGTATAAGTACCAATCCATATTTCTCCCTTTTGAACCTCCAAAACTGTCAATGCAACATTATCGCTCAAGCCATTTTCAAGATCAAACTTTTGAATAACATTGAAATCTCTATCCAAACGGTTTAAGCCGTTTTCAGTACCAACCCATATTTCACCATCAGAATCTTCGTAAATACAATTCACACTCTTATCAGATAAACTATTTGGTTCACCCTTTTGATGATTATAGTGCTTGATGTTCCATTGATTTAACTTAGACATGCTAAAGCCCTTATCGTAGGTGCCGACCCAAAGTGTATTTGTATCATCCACCAATAACCTGGTAAGTGCATCTGATTGAATACTTTCATTCAGTACCGGGTTGTTTCGGTATTTAAAAAACTGCTCTGTTTCCCTGTCGTAACAGTAGAGTCCACCCCGGTCAGTGGTGATCCAGACGCGTTTTTGCGCATCCTCAGCAATACTTACCGGGAAGTTATTATTCAGGAAATTATACTCCCCTTCTTTCTTTTGAAAATAGTGAAATTCACCGGTTTCCTTGTTGTAATAACATAAACCGTCTTTCTCGGTTGCAAGCCACATTAATCCATCACTATCATAAAAAGTATCCCAAATCCACTTACTTGATAACTTGTTTTTAGGTGTTACAAATGTTCTTATACTATCGGTCTTTGTATTCAGGATATTCAGTCCTCCTCCATAGGTGCCGATCCATAATTCATCACCAACAATAGTCAGAGAAACTAGATTGGTACCATTTAATCCATCAAGCGTTGAATAATTCGTAAATGACTCGTCTTTCCGGTTATATTTATTCAATCCGGCCCCGGTTGCTATCCAAATCATACCATTATTATCTTCTGCAATGTCAAAAATATGATCGGAGCTAATGCTGTTTTTCAAAGAGTCATATACAAATACACTATTGGTCCTTCGTGATACATCCAGACAATTGAGCCCTCCTCCCAATGTACCAACCCACAGGCAGCCATCTGCACTTTCAAACAAACAATTGATAATATTGCTACTCAGCTTAAGATCCTTTTCACCATAACTGTTTATAGTCTGGAATTCATATCCGTCGTACCTGTTGAGACCATCAAAGGTGCCAACCCATATAAATCCCTTTGAATCTTTTAGAATAGCAGATACATTATTATTTGATAAACCATCATCAATAGTGATATGCCGAAACCTCATCCCCGGTTCCTGTCCGATGCCGATTATTGAGCCACAAAGCACTATTGATATGAGTAAAAGTCTTCGTAAAATCAAATGCAAGATATTTTTATAAGTAAAAGGCTGATTTAAAACTAATAAAATTTAAATAAAGCCTTGTTTACACAATGTTAAAAATCAAGAGTTTTCATTCCCTTCCACTTCACTATCAAGTGTTATATAAGGGATGGTAAAGTAAAAATTAGATCCTTCTCCCGGTTTTGATTCCAGACACATTTTACCATTCATTCTTCCAACTAAGTGAGAGCAGATGGCAAGCCCTAAGCCTGTTCCTCCAATATTTACAGTTTTCCGTTGCCCTACCTGTACGAAGCGCTCAAATACTTTATCCTGATGCTCGGGAGCAATGCCTATGCCTGTATCCCTTACGAAAAACTCAAGCTGTTTCTCTTTTAATTCATAGCCTATTTCTATAAAGCCCGAATCTGTAAATTTGATGGCATTATTAATTAAATTAGAAAGCACCTGCCGCAAGCGGGTACCATCTGTTATTATTTTGGCATCTGCATCTTTTAGCGGTGTATGTGTTAACACATCAATATGATTTTTGGAAGCATTGTGCAGCATAGAGATCATGTTGACGGACAGATCTGAGATCAACTCATTAATGTAGATAGGATGGTTGAAAATCTTGACCTGCTCTGCTTCTATCTTTGAGTAATCTACAATATCGTTAATAAGATTAAGCAGGTGCATGCTGTTTTTAAAAATGATATTGGCATACATATTCACTTCGTTCTCACTCATCACATCCTGACATAACAGTTCGCTAAAACCAACTATTGCATTCATAGGTGTGCGTATCTCATGGCTCATATTGGCCAGGAATGCTGACTTGAGTTTTTCTGATTCTACAGCTTTATTACGTGCTTCAACAATACTATTTTCATACGCTTGCTGTTCAGTAATATCGCGACCAATGGCAATAACAAATTCCTTGTCGGATATGGAGAATCGACGTGAATGAACTTCGAGTGGCAATAATTTATGCTTAACCTTAAAGGTCGCTTTAAATATGGAACTCGGCTTTTTCAGTAACCTTTCAAATTCCTCTCTTTCTTCAGGCAGATAGCATTCGTCAAGCAGATCAAAGGGATTAATATCACTCCAATCGCTTAAAGTATATCCGGTCATATTAACAACCGCATCATTTATCTCAATGCAACCGGCAATCTCATTATTTTTAAGCTCCCATATAAAAATGGCATCGTTGGCCATGTTAAACAGCTGCCTGTATTTCTCTTCACTTTGCTGCAACTGGCTTGTCCTCTTATCTACACGATCTTCTAATTCTGAATTTAACTGCTGTAATTCTTTCATTAAAATAAGACGCTCCCACTTATCAATAACCAATTGGATGATATGGTTGAAGGGATGCAGGTCATTTGAAAATGGTATGCCTGATTGGTTATTACTTATAAAAACAAAAACGCCTTTTTTTAAAAATCGTGTGCTAAATGTCAATGCTAAAAATTCCCTCGCATAAAAGGGTGTTGTCTTGTTTGTTAAAACAATGGCATCGGGTCTTTCTTTAATCTTAAAGCTTACAATAGGCTCATGATTAAAATCTTCAATGAGCTTATCTGAGAACTTAAAAACACCCTGACAGGCTTCTGTATTTAAAACAGAGCAATATTCAACAATACATTTGCAGTCGCCCGTTGAGTAATCATAACAGGCACAGTAGGCAATATCTTTTAAAATGGATATTTTCTCAAGAACCGAATGAATCAATACGGTCTCATCGGTAATGGATTCAAAACTTTCATTAATGAGACTAAGCAATAACATTTCCTCTACCCTGTTCGACAAGGAATTGTTCTCTTCCTCAAGCTCTTTTATGCGCAATTCAAGACTTTTTATCCTGTGGGGCTGGTCACTCATCTATTTTTGTATAAATGTGGTTAGGTTTTGGGCAATTAATGCCGGTTCATCTTCCTGGATAAAATGACCGGCGGTTGGAATTATTACTAACTGACTGTTCCTGATATTGTGATGCAGCTTCTCGGCGATTTGTTTACTCAGGTACACATCCTTATCTCCCCTGATAATTAAAACCGGCATTTTCAATTGACTTAACGCATCAGATATTTCTATCAGATCCTGATTGTTCAGGCAATGTGAAAAATGAAGAAAGGCCTTTCGTCCGCCACTTGTTTTCATCGGATACCAGAAGAAGTCCATTAACTCTTTATCAAGGCGATTGGTATAATACAAGCCCCGTTTTACGATGAACCGGAAAGCGCCCAGATCCAGTGAGGCCATTGCCAACTGCCTAATTATAGGCGTTCGCATGGTAATAATGGGCTGAACAGGCCAGAAATCATAAGCCACCGTATTAATAAGGGTCAAACTAAGGATAAGTTGAGGATAACGAACGGCCATTATCTGGCATATCCCGCCTCCCACATCGTGCCCCACCAAATGAACTTTTGAGATATGCAATAATTCCAGAAACCGGGCAAGAATTTTGGCGTGGTTCTTCAACGAGAATTCTACATCAATGGATTTGTCTGAATCACCACATCCCAAGAGATCAACAATGATCAACTCAAAATTATCTTCAAGAAAGGGAACAATATTCCGCCAGATAAAAGAGTACGTGGTGATACCATGCACCAATATCAATGGTTCTCCATTACCGGTACGGTAATAGACCAGTTCATGTTCATCAATAAGAATACTATGGCGATCTCTTTTTTTGAGCATTTTGTCGGTTTCTGCTCAAAAAGGTAGTGAGTATTTAATAAAAAAGCCACCCTTACGCGGGTGGCTTTCACTATTAGTCAATTGCACATTATAATTTAATCTTGCAGTCAGGCAACAACTTCGAAAGCTTATCTATTTCGCTTTGCGGAAGCGGGTTACCTTTAATTACCAATGTTTTTAGTTCCTTACAATTGGCAATCTCATCAGGAATAGACTTGATATTGTTTTTAGAGATGTCCAGCTTTTTCAATTGTGTTAACTGTCCAATTTCAGAAGGAATGCTTCCAATATTCTGGTTCTTAAAATATATCTGATTTAACTGTGTTAATTCGCATACTTCAACCGGAAATTCCCCCAACTTATTAAATGACATGTACATTAGCATATAACCTTGTGTTGCAGTATGCGTTACCATGCCCTCGTATTTGTTCAGCTCTCCCGATTCAACAGCTTTATCATGTGCATCTTTAGCAGCTGCATACTCATTCATTTGTTGTTTAGATGTATAAGCGCTGTAATCGCTCTTGAAAGCATCGTAGGCCTCCATACCGCGATTTTCAACCACAAGCTTGTGCTCAGTCAGGTTAACTTCAGCATCATTCCCAACACTATCTTTTTCATCAATATGATTTTTACAGAGTCATTTGTGCATACATCAGCCATCTCCCGATGATAAATGCTCCCCAAATACAAATAACTCTTTCAGGTTATGAGCAGTTGAACTAAAACTTACCTGATAGGTTACAATAATTCCGAATTATTTAGACTGAATAAACCCGCATTATGGATTAAAGTACTGGCAAGAAAATAACAATTAAGTTTCCTGTGATGTAACAAAATGCCATAGGCCAGTGTATCAATCAAAAAACAAAGTGTATGAAATTTCTCCATGTCGCCTGTTTAATTGCGATACTTATTACTATTCAGGCATGTTCTGACATAAAAGAAGAGCCTGCTCATGATTTTTTTAGTCAATATTCGCAAAGGCAATTTGAAATGGGATTCAGCACATGGATCTATGCTCCTGAAATTGAAGCACTGAATAACACTTACCGGTTTATAGCTGATAATGGCGATATCTATTGCGAACACATAGACAATAGCATTCCATGGAACGCCCTGATCAATGATCAAACATTGCCTGCTGAATTTACTGATGAAATAGAAAGCAGGGTTACACGCAAAATTCAAGAAAAAAAATTACTTGTGTCGGTCAGTTTATTGAATATTGATCGTGATGATCTGGCTTCCGATTTTGATGGATCTATACCTGAGTATTTTTCGCTGGATGATCAACACATTGAAGACGCCTATTATAAACACCTGGCTTATATTGCTCAACAATTACAACCCGACTATGTGAATGTCGCTATTGAAGCCAATGAGTTACTGATCAACAGTCCCGATAAATGGAACGGCTACAAGCGCCTGATGCGCTCGGTAAGAACACGTTTCAAGGCAGAGTTCCCTGGTATTGCTATTTCAGAGTCTATGACCTTGCACAACCTTTATAAACCAGAAGTGGCCGATGCCGGGAAATACATTGATGAAGTAACAGACTATATGAATACTTTAGACTTTGCATCAATCAGCTTTTATCCCTTTTTTAAAGGCTTGACAAGCAAAAGTGATTTTCAAAAAGCATTTGACTTTCTGCATACACATATCGATGTGCCAGTTGCATTTTCAGAAACCAGTTATCTGTCGGAAGATCTGTACCTCGATAATCTCAAACTAAGCATATCAGGTAATGAACAGGAACAGGACGACTATCTGCAAACCCTCTTATGCAATGCCCAGGAGCGTGATTACCTCTATACCATCTGGTGGGCTCACCGTGATTACGATGCCTTGTGGGAAACTTTTCCAGACGAGGTAAAGGAGATCGGAAAGCTATGGTTAAGTACCGGTATCATAAACGAAGACGGTAAAGAGAAACAAGCGCTTTCAAGCTGGAAAAAAGCTTATTTGAAATGAGCCTTATTCCGATTTAGTATTGATATAAGCATAGAAAAGCGCAAAGCTCACATGTGAAAGGTTCTTCCCCCATTCTATATGTGCTTTGCGCCACATATTTTCGCCCCTAAGCATTTACAGATAACCTTACATAAGGCTAAGCTGCAAATTTTTAAACATCCCGGTATGGCAGTTATCGAGTGTCACATTAAATGATCCTGCATCCTTATTCACACGGATCACAATTGTTTTTCGCGGTTGAAGTTCAAACCTTTCAGGTGCTCCGTTGCTCGTCATTTCATTAATAAATGAAAATTTCATGTCGCTTTGGTTGCTCAGCTCCATGTACTGGTATTTATCATCCGCGTGAAAGGCAGGTTTCAGCTTAACCGATGCCTCGAATAATTGTCTGAGCAGATCTTCGGGACCAGCCAGTTGCTGATCAAACCAGGCAACTGTTCTGGCCGATTCAATTGCTTCCCTCACACCATTCTGCGTTCGTTCCTTTGCGAAAAGTAAAGTCATTGGCCGATGACCATTCTGCAGATCATAGGCATAAGCACTTACACCATGAATATCGCTATTGGCAAATACAGCAAGTTTATGATCAACGCACCATTGTAACACGATCGGATACCATTCGGTATAATTCATGACCTCCATTCCCTGCACAAGTCCTTCTTGTATCAGCTTTTCATGCACCTCATATATCAGGCAGGTATCGGGTTGCTGGGCTTTCCACCCAGGATGATTCCAAAGCATCAGCGCTTTTTGCTCCTTAACAGTTTCAAATACATCATCCACCTCCTTTTTATAAAGCGAATCAGCATCACTAATGAAGAGTGCATTTAAGTGTCCCGGAGGCATACTTCGGGTTATCTCAGTCGCCCTGATCAATATGATATTACGCTTTTTTGCATCATTGGCTACAAGTTCATAGGAATGATTATGCCCATCGGTCATGTAGTTCTTATGCGGACGATACTCTATGTGATCGGTAATGGCCATAACATCTAAACCCTCAGTCCAGCATTCTTTAATACGAATACTCGGCCATACCAATCCATCTGAAAACACTGTGTGAATGTGGAAGTCTCCCTTTAGAGTCTGGTAGCCCGCAATATCGGGTATAAGAATGTTTTTACGCTGAGCGCTTTGCTCCAGGTCAAGTTGAATATTATTGGCATTGTTTTGCGCCAACAGCGCATTTACACATAGCAGGCCAACTAAAATGAAGGTGTGTAGTTTGTTCATTAGTTTGCAATTAGATGATCATATGCTGTAAAAATAAGAAACGTAATGGATTTTTAAGTTTGACCTATGTTTAATGATGTAGAAAAAATTGGGAAAAGAGGGCGCGGAATGATTACTACCGTTTTAAAAATCCCTTTTTAGTGTTGAAATGGCATTGTTTTTTCTTCGGTAATGCTTCGACCCCTCTTCGGTATTTCTTCGGTAATGCTTCGGATCAACCTCGCTGTCAGCGAGGTTGATCCGAAGCAGGCCCCTGTATGTCTTTAATACTGTACCTTTCAGTCCTTGCCTGTCTGAGGCTGTTTGTTGCTGCATACTATCCTTGATCATTACCCCGTGTAGTGGTTGTCAACCACTGCATACTGCTTTTAACAGTCACTACCAGCTGTGGCTGTCAACCACTGCATAGTGCTTTTCAAGACATTGGATGATTACAGGCAATTTTTGTTTGTCATCCTATGCATGCATCACTACTGATTACCCACTTTAAAAAAAGACACCAGCTGCTTAAACTTTTGTGCCTGAAACTTCAGTTCCTCAGCATTGCCTGTGAGTTCTTCGGCTGTTTCTGCATTGACCTGTGTTGAGCGGTTCAGCTCCGACAGAACTGAATTGATCTGCTCCGATCCTACATTCTGCTCATTACTGGCTGTATAAACTTCCTGCATCAGTTTGGCTGCCATTTCAATTTCGGGCAGCGTTTCAGAAACCAGCTTAACGGCCTCTTCTGACACTTCAACACTTGAACCTGATAGTTGAATGATCTCATCGGCTGCGCTTTTACTCATTTCAGCCAGGTTTTTCACTTCACTGGCAACAACTGCGAATCCTCGTCCTGCCGCACCTGCACGAGCCGATTCTACGGCTGCATTTAATGCTAATATATTCGTCTGATTAGCTATGTCATTGATAACAGATATCTTGCTGGATATGCCTTGTATCGCGTTTAAACTTTTATCGGCCGAGTTACCCACATCAAGCATCGACTTGGCCGCCTTAGCAGCCCTTGAGCGTGTTTGATCGGAGTTAGCCGTGTTCTGTTGTATGGATGCCAGCATTTCTTCCATAGAAGCAGAAACCTCTTCCAGCGAACTGGCTTGTTCGGTGGCAGCTTCAGACACTCTGCCTGAGCTAATACTCAGCTCTTCGCTTGCAACAGCAATATTATTGGCCCCCGAGGTTATTGCAGTGACAATATTTCTGATGCTTTCAGTCATCTGCTTAAGACTACCTGCTATTTCTCCCAGTTCATCCTTGCTATCCACATCTATATTGACCGTCAAATCGCCATTGGCAATTCGTTTACTGGTTCTTAGAATACCATCAAAGGACCTGTTAATGCGCCTGATAATTACCAGGCTGATAAGGATGGCCATCACAGCTATACAGATACTGAAGGCAGATATCTGGAAAACGGACGACTTTACACTTTCATATACGGGCTCCATGCTGCTTGAAACAATGAACAATCCCCTGATATCACCTTCACTCATTGAAGCATGCTTTTGATTTTGATTGTGACAAAAGGCGCAATTCAATTCATCATTATAGTAGACAGGACGAATAATACGCATTTCATTACTTTCCTCATCAAACACCTTTAGTGTTTCGAGTTTTTGATCCCGCAACATGTTTTCATATTCAACCTCTTTCTTTGTGGCAATATGATTCTCATTTAAGGCATCTTGTGAAACAATTCTGAAGGTGTATGCCTCTTTAAGCTTATCATCGGTTTCGTCCAGGTTGTCTTCCGACATACTCCCATCGGTATGATACCTTAAAAAATGCATGGTGTACAAATCAAGAATAGAGTTACTCTTGTTCTCAAGGTCATCAATACCCTGATTATATATCCTCAGCGATGAAATAATAAGAGCAATAGCCCCACATGAGAATACAGGCAAAATAACCAGCAGTAGTAGTTTTCTTTTTAGTGACATGGGTTTGGGGTTAAAAGTAAATATTGAGGTTTCGGGCTTGTCAGCTGAAAGGTTCCGGTCAGGTTTTCATTGTGTATAAAAAAATAAAGGTGATTAAGCTAAAAGTGCAGATGCCTGGCATTTACTGTTCCCGAAGTGATTTAACATAGTTCACCACGGCCCATTTGGTTTCTTCGTTGGGAATCAGTTTCATAAAATCGGGACGATCAGCAATACCTACGAATGACAAATAATACAACTCCCCATCATTATACTGCTCCATGTATTTCGCAGAAAGATCTCCCGGAGGGGTTTTCATATTCTTTGCCATGACACCATCGCCTTTGCCTTTTTTTCCATGACATGAAACACAGTGACGGTTAAAGTTTCTGAGGCCAATCATTTTTAATGAGGTATCTCCTTCATAGGGGTTTTCTTTGGATTTATATTCGGCAGGAACCTCTTTTTTGGTGTTGGTTTTACTATCCTGCTCTCCAACAAACGACATTAGTATCATTGCCATAATGGCCAGGATTGACAGTTTTGAGATATACGTTTTCATAGTGTAAAGATTTATAGTTAAAAGAAATTATATAAGCGTGTTATAGTAAATCCAAAGCGTATTTCACCGTCGCGTATGCTGTTACGGTTAAAAAGCATATTGTGTTGCGGCAGAAAGCCTTGCGATGAAGTTATATACAATTGAAAGACGTGCGCACTGGTTCTCATCTCCCATCCGAATCCTATATTCGGATATGGTTGATTATCCATTTCAGTATGTTCAGAAATATCTTTTAATTCCAATGGGACATCACACTGAAACATCAGGGCATGTTTATAATTGAGGGTAAAGCGGCCATTTATTCCTACAGCTATTTTATCATGATCAACACCAGCCTCGGTTGCATTATAGTGCGAAAAGCTGGCATTGGCCTGTATGCTTGCGACCTCACCAAACTTTCGTCCAACAATTAGCTGTGCAAAATAGGACATGCGATCAGAGAATTCATATTCCGTTCCAAATACTTCACCCTCGCGACCATCAATGGCCGCATTACCATAAAATCCAACTGCCACCGGTATGGAGTTTCTACGAGTTTGTTCCAGGATGGTGTATTTGAGCGAAAAATCGCTGTACATTCTTTGCAGGTGTAAACCATAACCCACCTGCATGTTTTTGATGGGTACATAGTTAATACCTGTTCTTATGAAAGCACCGGGCGAATAAATACCAAAAACATCCTGAATACCATTATCCATGTTCCCGAACTTATGTTGGATCATAAATTCAAATGTTTTTTTTACAGGAACAAAGGTGGTTTGGTTGTCAATAATATAACCGCTCAGAAAAGGCTCTATAACAGGTTGATCTTTTTCGACGGGCTTTGAGAGTTCTTCACCTTGCCCATATGCCTGTGGCAAAAGAAGTAAAAGTGATAAAAGGATAAAGATTTTTTTCATGTACCGGGTTTGTTTGGTTCGTATTAGTTAGTCATTTCATACAGTTCAAACGATGTAGTTTATGATTTTGGATACTGGATGTATAATTGGGTAATTGTGCTGATGCCGATATAAAAGAAGAAGAGCTGAGCCCGGGAGTTGAGCGGGCGAGTCTGATCGTTTGTTTATGCAGTAAACAATAACAGAAATCAGTCCCCATTACATTCGAAATGCATGTGTTCCATTGGATAAATATACTCATCCGCAAATATGTAAAGGTTTTGTTTAAAAGCTATTAGTAATATTAACGATAATAGCAAGGACTTGGAAAGGAATCCACCGGAACATATCAACAGCCTGTTAAATAGAACTGCTATGACACTGACTATGTGAATGTTGAATTACATTGTGGAGTTCAATTATAATTTAGATTGAATAAAACAAGCTACTTTAATCAATACTACATTAAACTCTGTTATTCAATGTTTTATTAATATTCATTTCAAAGAGAAGTGAATATCTACGCTACTATTAAAAGCTCATCATAATAATAGTCATTGTTTCACCACACGAGCGACTAACAGTGCGAGGCTGCAAGCACTATTAAGAATTTACTGCTCTTATACAGCAGCTGTTCTTTGACAATTGCTTTATAACTTCTGCCTACCGGTAAAACATTTTTGCCCAGGTTGACCCCGGATAAAGCAGCGCTTGTGACCTTTTGTGTATTGACAATATATGAACGGTGAATTCGAAGAAATGAAGCTGGAAGCCGCGTCACTACATGGCTTATCTTCTCCTTACATGACAGCTGATCAGTCAGGGTATGAACCTGTATATAATCCGATAAACTTTCAATGTATATTATATCGTTAAAAGGTATCTTCAGCACCTTTCGTTTAACCTTTAATTCAAGAACTCCGGCAACAACTTTCTCGTTCTCTTTATTGAGCATCTCAATTAACAATTGCTTTTCCTTTATTTGTTTAAGCATTAAGAGTATGGATCCCATTATTACCAGCAGATACAGAATAACGGCCAGTAGTATGGTATCTGAGGCATTGGGAGCCAGTGGATGAAAGCTATATTGTCCCAGGTAAACATAGGCATACATGAGTACTATTGACTCCAGGTAGAGAGACACAATAATGGTATAGAGGGTGTAAAGAGTAAAACGGAAATGTTTCTTCTTCAATAGAAAGTTTGGCACCAGGTGGTAATTAAAGAAATAGGATGTACCCAGCACGATCGGAGTAAGCAAACTGATAAAATAGAAGGCAGCGACACCATTTGCCCATTTCTGACCGAATACAAGTGTTAGTATTGTAAGTACGAAAAACCAATAAACAAGATGATATACCGGATTCGATGATTTAAACTTCATAACTGATATTTTAAATAGTTGATCGGGTTCAGAGCCTAAATTTGAGTAAAAAATCGAAGAATAAATACTTTTGTCGACAAACAGCAACTTCTAAAACGGATACGACCTTGTTTCAAAGCACTGTTAGCCTTTACTTTGTAGTATCAGTGAATCATTAAAAGCTGTTACAGTCGACTTAATTCATTTTAGTGATTAATTAACTATTAACATTAAAAAAGAAACAATGACGGATTTATTTTTTCAAGGTGGCCCACTTTTTATGGGTATATTAACATTGCTTTTACTTGGATCATCAGCATGGATGACATATCACTTTTTGGCCTTTATTAAATCCAGAGAGGCCGATACCGGAACTGCATTACGATTTATCTCCTATGGTCGTTCCATTGGCTTATTTGCCTTGATATTTGGCATATTTGGTCAGCTTATAGGTTTTTATGATGCCTTCTCCTATTTAGAAACAACGCCGGTATCTCCACAGGTCTTATCGGGAGGTATAAAGGTGTCAATGATTCCCACCATGTATGGTATCATCATCTATATAATTAGCCTGATTCTTTGGTTTGCTTTAAGTCAGATAATTGAAAAACGCTCGGGTGATAATTAAACCTGCAAGCCACCACATCTATGTGTTCAATGTATAAAAGCCACCTCAAAAATGAGGTGGCTTTCTATATTCTGATGCACTGTGCAAAAAGCACTGCACACTATTTACTAATTACTCAGCAGCCTGCTCAATCAATAAGTTAAGGATATCAGAACCTGCCTTAGCAACTGATGTACCAGGACCAAAGATAGCAACTGCACCTGCGTCATAAAGGAATTGGTAATCCTGAGCTGGAATAACACCACCACAGATCACCAGAATATCCTCACGTCCAAGCTTCTTCAATTCTTCAATAATCTGAGGAACCAAGGTTTTGTGACCTGCTGCCAATGAAGATACACCAACAACGTGTACATCATTTTCAACAGCCTGCTTAGCCGCTTCTTCAGGAGTCTGGAACAATGGTCCCATATCCACGTCAAAACCTATATCTGCATAACCGGTTGCTACTACTTTAGCACCACGGTCGTGACCATCCTGACCCATTTTTGCGATCATAATACGAGGCTGACGGCCTTCTTTCTCAGCAAATTCTTTTGCTAACTCTGATGCTTTTGCAAACTCTTGATCGTCTGCTGCTTCTGCGCTATACACTCCTGAAATTGATCTGATTACTGCGTTATATCTACCTACGATTTTTTCGCATGCGTCAGAGATCTCACCTAATGAAGCACGTTTCTGAGCAGCATCAACAGCTAACTCAAGTAAATTACCCTCACCAGTTTCAACTGCCTTAGTAATCTTAGCTAATGCAGCTTGTACCTCTTCCTCATTACGCTCAGCACGAAGCTTCTGTAAACGTTCGATCTGCGAACGACGAACCTCCATGTTATCAACATCTAAGATGTCGATTGGATCTTCTTTCTCTAAGCGATACTTGTTAGTACCAACAATAGTTTGAGTTTTGCTATCGATCTTAGCCTGTGTACGAGCAGCAGCCTCTTCGATACGCATCTTAGGTATACCAGACTCAATAGCTTTTGCCATACCACCTAATGACTCGATCTCCTGAATATGAGCCCATGCTTTTTCAACCAATTCGTTAGTCAATGACTCAACGTAGTATGAACCGGCCCATGGATCAACAGCCTTGCAGATCTGTGTTTCATCCTGAATGAAGATCTGTGTATTACGGGCAATACGGGCAGAGAAATCAGTTGGTAGTGCAATGGCCTCATCCAATGCGTTGGTGTGTAATGACTGAGTGTGACCAAGGGCTGCACCCATTGCCTCAACACAAGTACGACCAACGTTGTTAAACGGATCCTGCTCTGTTAGTGACCATCCTGAAGTCTGTGAGTGCGTACGTAACGCTAAAGACTTAGGATTTTTAGGATTGAACTGCTTAACGATCTTCGCCCATAACATACGTCCGGCACGCATCTTGGCAATCTCCATAAAGTGGTTCATACCAATAGCCCAGAAGAATGATAAACGAGGTGCGAAAGCATCAATATCCAGTCCTGCCTGAGTACCTGCGCGAAGGTATTCCAAACCATCGGCCAAAGTATAAGCTAACTCGATATCTGCAGTTGCACCTGCTTCCTGCATGTGGTAACCTGAGATAGAGATTGAGTTAAACTTAGGCATGTTCTTAGATGTATATTCAAAGATGTCGGCAATCACCTTCATCGAGAATTTTGGTGGGTAGATGTATGTGTTACGTACCATGAACTCCTTAAGGATATCGTTCTGGATAGTACCAGCCATCTGCTCTAACTTAACGCCTTGCTCCAGACCTGCAACAATGTAGAAAGCCATTACAGGCAATACAGCACCGTTCATGGTCATCGACACTGACATCTTATCCAATGGAATACCATCGAAAAGAACATTCATATCAAGGATAGAGTCAATAGCCACACCTGCTTTACCAACATCACCTTCTACACGTTTGTGATCTGAATCGTATCCACGGTGAGTAGCTAAGTCAAAGGCTACGGATAAACCTTTCTGACCAGCAGCCAGGTTACGACGATAGAATGCGTTTGACTCCTCAGCAGTAGAGAAACCTGCATACTGACGAACTGTCCATGGACGCATTGCGTACATCATAGAGTAAGGTCCGCGTAAATAAGGAGGTAAACCAGCAGCATAGTTCAAATGCTCCATACCCTCTAAATCGTCCTTACTATAAACTGGTTTAACAGGGATTTGCTCTGGTGTTACCCAGTCTTTCTTCACCCCGTGCTTTTGTTCCCAAGCTTTTGCATCAGTCGTTCCGCAAGGCTTGGTTTTGAAATCTATGTTATTAAATTTTGGTCTCATGATAATTAAAGTATCAAGATAAAAGTATCAAGTATCAAGATGATTTACAGCTTGCATAATCGTCTATAATACTCAAAACTTAGTTTTTAATGAATGAATCATTCTTTGTATTTCCTGAACTTTAACTTCAAGCTCATTGAAGTTATTTTCAGCTATAAAATCTAAATCAAGACACAGAATTAGTTGAGTCTCCAGTTCAAAAGATGAACCAACAGCAATATCAAGAAAACGTACAAACTCCTTATCGGTACTTCTTCCTGTACCTTCTGCTATATTAGAAGGAATAGAAAGTGAAGCACGACGCATTTGGCTAACCAGACCATACTTTTCATCATCAGGCAATTGTTTTGTCAGATGATAGATGTCTTTAACAAGAACTCTTGCTTTTTGCCAAACCTTTAATTCTTTGAAGTTATGCATATCAGTCTTGATACTTATGTCTTGATACTTATGTCTAAATATTCAACAACGAATTAAAACCCTGAAGCGTTTCAAGAACATTAGAACGAACATTCACAAAATTAGTGATGCCCTTCGCCTTCAATTCATCAGCACAAGCTGGTGCTCCGGCTATTACCAATGGAGTATCGCCTAATAATTCCTTAGCTTTAGGAGCTGCTTCTGCATATTCGTCATCTGAGCTACAAAGAACAACGATATCTGCCTTAGCTGCTTTGGCTGCCTCAACACCCGCTTCAATAGTCTCGAATCCAAGGTTATCCTGAATTTCGTAACCGGCACATCCGAAGAAGTTACCAGAGAACTGTGAGCGTGCTAAACGCATTGCTAAGTTGCCGTATGTTAACATGAACACTTTTGGACGCTTGGCTGCATTTTCTGTTGCTAAACGTAACTCTTCAAAATCCTGAGCTCCGCGGAACAAGTTGATTGGCTCAACTTCTTTTCCTTCATCACAACAACAAGCTGACTTCACTATTTTTTTAGCATCAATGTTACCAGAGATGATTTCACCGGTATTAGGGAACTGGTTTGTTCCTAATAGGTTTTCGCGACGAGTAGCTACCGCCTTGCGACGTTTTTCAGCAGTTTCTTTAACAAGACCCTGAATAAAGCCTTCTTTCATAGCTGCCAGGTAACCACCTTTTTCTTCAACCTCAACAAACAATGCCCATGCTTGCTCAGCAATGCTGTTTGTAAGGTTTTCAATATAATAAGAACCCGCTGACGGGTCAACGATCTTCTCAAAGTGAGATTCTTCTTTCAACAATAACTGCTGGTTACGTGCAATACGCTCAGAGAATTCGTCAGAATCCTTGTACAATGAATCGTATGGCTGAACAGTTAATGACTGTGTTCCACCCAAAGTTGCAGACATGGCCTCTGTTTGAGTACGAAGCATGTTTACGTTTGGATCAAAGATAGTCTTGTTCCAGTCAGAAGTTTCAGAGTGAATGTGCATTTTGCAAACCTCAACACCTGTTGGCTTGTATGCTTCAACAATTTTGGCCCATAACATACGACCGGCACGCAGCTTAGCAATCTCCATAAAATAGTTACCGCTGATACCAAAGTTGAACTTGATATTAGCTGCAACATCGTTGACTGACATACCACGCTCAGTTAACTGAGTCATGTACTCATTACCCATTGATAAACCAAAAGCCAACTCCTGTACAATAGAAGCACCGGCATTGTTGAAATGACGAGCGTTCACTGCCACAGTTCTGAACTGAGGGAAGTTTTTAGCTACTTCGGCTACTTCTTTTACTCTGTCAATTGCTTTTTCAGTTTCGCAACAAGCTTTACCGTTAATGGTTAAATTACCAATCGGATCAAAGTTGATTGAACCTTTTACTTCCGCGTGAGTGCGGTTCATCTTGTTAAGAACAGCAACAACCGATTCAACTAACTCCTTATTTCCGCAACATGCGTTGAAGTTAATTTCCACATCGTCAGAAATAATGTTCTTTAATAAAGCCTCAATGTTAGCTTCTGAAACAAGCGCTTTGTCTTCGATTACGAAACCAATACTGTCAACACCTTTAGTAAGGACAGTCAATGCTTTTTCATTGGCCTCTTTAACGTCTTTTACAACGATGTCCTGACGCACGAACCACTTGTTCGATTTTTCATTGTTTCCTCGTACATACGGGAATTGGCCAGGCTGGCTTTCAAGATAGTTTAATGATTCAAGGTCTTCAGAACGATAGAAAGGCTGAACGTTGAACCCTTCGTTGGTTCTCCATACCAGCTTTTTCTCAAAGTCTGCCCCTTTAAGGTCTGCCGTGATTTTATCCATCCACTCTTGAGTAGATATTTTCGGAAAATCACTAAATAACAGTTGATTTGTTTTATCTGCCATAATGTAACTGTTTGTTTTTTCCAAGGCGCAAAAATAAACCTTTTGTTGATATTAAATAGATATTTTAACTGTTTTTAATGGTGTTGTAGAGCATGATAATCAATAACATATGCAAATATCTTCATACATTGAATATATCAATATCGCTCCAACTTATACTTAATCAGTCAGTTATTAAAGCTAAATTTCTTTAATTCTAAAATCTTTCAATTAAATAGACTCCGACGATCAATAGTAATATTCCAATAATTCTTCCGGCAGAAATCTGATGAATTGCCACATTAAACCATCCGTAATGGTCAATAATGGAGGCAACGATCATTTGTCCGCCAATGGATGCGCCCAACATTGTGGCAACACCAATTTTTGGGATAAGGATAATGGCCGAACTCACATAAATGGCGCCTATTATACCTCCGAGGAATAAATATATTGGCATTGAACTAAGCAACTCCTTGCCCGGCAACTCGGTACGTACCAATACATTTAATGCTAATAAGGTTAGGGTTCCTACCGAAAAACTTATGAAGGCGGCCAGAAAAGGGCTTTTCAGAATGCCTCCCAATTGCGAATTAATACTTCCCTGCACTGCCAGGAGACCACCTATAAGCAATGCTATTCCAGTAAGAATATATTTAAAGTACATATAATCCAGGTTGATTAAATGACATTAAGAAAGTCATTTTTGCGATGTGCAAGTTAAGGGAATAAACACAGAGACGCAAAGCTTATTAGTGAAGAAAGCTGTTAGAGCTGTGATGATTTATATCACATATGAAAATTAAAACTGAAACATTGTAAAGCCGGATTGTTTTGTAAAAGTGAAGCTTTTTAAAAGCTTAAGGATGCATAGGAAGTAAAGGGTCTTCATTGTTATTATTAATCTCAGTGTCCTTACATATGTGTGCCTGTGCTGACAATCGCACCTATAAGATCCGATTGTCGAATTCTTATTGGCAAATGATTCTTCGTTCCTATTACTTTCAATAATCCTTTTGTATTATTTCATATGTTAATCATTGTTTTGCTTCTTATTGCATTATAATATTTTTAAGCGGAGTCCCTTCCCTGTTATTGTTTACTGCATATTTACCAATATGCTTGATAGTGCAGGATTTAACCAAGTTATCGGTACTAAATAGATATAAGCCATTGGTTGTACATATTGATACTTTAAACTGATTTAAATGAAAAAAATATACCGGCTCGAAGCAATAGATTTCATTGAAGGTAAATACTATATACATAGCGAGATCTGCGAAGCTTATCCCGGTCAGTTTGCAGCTTTGAGCAGTCATAACTCATGCTGTGACGCTAAAAAAGAAGCACTGAAACTATATCAACACCTACTTAAAGGTGATATTGTTGGCTGTCCCCTTTGTTGTTGTAGGTCCTGCTGTACCATTGAATAAACGAGTTATTAATGAATGCATATACATAAAAACAATCTGTCATGTTATGTATACTTAATATTGAACTATCTGAGATATTTATACTAATTTAATTGCCTTAAAAACGAATAGATGAAAACAGATATGTTTCTGGCAATTGCTTTTGCACTCTTTGCTTTCTCCAGCTGCAACATGGACGAAACCGGCGATCGTGTTCAAATAACCCATTTTAGTGTTGATTCCGTATTCATAGAACAGGATACAGCTGCTAACCACACCCTGTACGTCGTTGGCAATCAGGATAAATTCAAAATCAGCGCCAGTACAAAATATAAAATAGATGCTTTAAGCCCATTTTACAACAGCAGCATGAATACCGAAGAGTGGTCTGATTACAGCGAGTATGATTTTAGCATTGATTACCATGACTCCTGTTCCTTTATTGTGCCGGCTCTCAATAATCAGAGGCTTACTCTATACTTAGAATACGACAGGCAAACATTGTTACCATAGCAAGAAAAAAAATCGCACCTTAAAAGATGCGATTCTATATTATTTGGAAGCCTAACTTCTATGCAAATTGAAATTATGAGAGTTTTTTTGTGATTCTACAGGCTTTTGCGCCATGAAAATCATCTCACTTCTCATATCTTATTGTCTAATTAACTACCTTACTTCCGATCCTTCTTTAACAGCATTGGCAGGTGCAACAAACTCCAACTTTCCTGTTGCATCTTCAGCCATCAAAATCATACCCTGCGATTCGATACCACGTATTTTGCGCGGTGCCAGGTTAACCAGGATACTTACCTGCTTTCCAATGATCTCCTCGGGCTTAAAGAACTCTGCAATACCTGAAACAACCGTGCGCTGATCAATACCTGTATCAACCTTCAGCTGAAGCAGCTTCTTTGTTTTGGCCACTTTCTCTGCCTCAAGAATGGTTCCAACGCGGATATCCATCTTCACAAAATCATCAAACTCAATGTTTTCTTTGGCAGGTGCTGCCGTTTTATTAGCGGCTTCGTTATCTAATTTTGTCTGCTCCAGTTTATCCAATTGCCCCTGTATGGTTGCGTCTTCAATCTTTTCGAATAACAACTCAGGCTTGTTGACCATATGCCCCGCAGCCAGGAAGTCCAAATTACCACATGCCTCCCATGTTAAACCTTCAAGGTTCAGCATGTTTTGCATCTTTTTAGCTGTAAATGGCAAGAATGGCTCAATAAGAATGGAAACATTTGCAGTGATCTGAAGTGCAATATTCATGATTGTCTTCACACGTTCCGCATCAGTCTTAATCAATTTCCAAGGCTCTGTATCGGCCAGGTATTTATTACCCAGTCGTGCCAGGTTAATGGCTTCTTTCACTGCCTCGCGGAACTTGAAGTTATCAAGTGCCTCTTCCACCTTCTTCACCAACACAGGGATCTCATTCAAGGTTTCCCTGTCGTAGTCGGTTAACTCACCCTGGGCAGGCACAACCCCATCATAATATTTGTGAGTCAATACAATTGCACGGTTCACAAAGTTACCCAGGATAGCTACCAGCTCGTTGTTATTGCGTGCCTGGAAGTCTTTCCATGTAAAGTCATTGTCTTTTGTTTCAGGGGCATTGGCTGTTAATGTGTAACGCAATACATCCTGCTTATCTTTAAAGTCCACTAAATACTCGTGCAACCACACGGCCCAGTTACGCGAAGTAGAGATCTTATCACCTTCAAGATTCAGGAATTCGTTAGCCGGCACGTTTTCAGGCAATATGTAGCTGCCCTCAGCCTTTAACATTGATGGGAATACTATACAGTGGAACACGATGTTATCCTTTCCGATAAAGTGCAGCATACGTGAGTCTTCACTCTTCCAGTACTTTTCCCATTCAGGCGTTAATTCTTTGGTTGCAGAAATATAACCGATAGGTGCATCAAACCAAACATAAAGCACTTTACCATCGGCCCCTTCAACAGGAACCGGCACACCCCAGTTCAGGTCACGGCTTACGGCACGTGGCTGTAATCCAAGGTCAATCCATGATTTACACTGACCATACACGTTTGACTTCCACTCTTTATGGCCGTCCAGGATCCATTCTTTTAAAAACGGCTCATGTTTATCCAATGGTAAATACCAGTGTTTTGTCGTTTTAATAACCGGTTTACTCCCTGATACTACCGAGCGGGGATCAATAAGGTCAGTGGCATTTAATGAAGTACCACAGCTCTCGCACTGGTCGCCGTATGCACCTTCGCTTTTACAGTGAGGGCAGGTACCGGTAATGTAACGGTCGGCCAAAAACTGCTTAGCTTCCTCGTCGTAGTATTGCTCTGACTCTTTCTCTATGAACTCACCTTTATCGTAAAGTGTCTTAAAGAATTCAGAGGCTGTTTCGTAATGTGTTTTACTTGTAGTACGCGAATACACATCAAACGAAATACCGAATTTCTCAAAAGAATCTTTAATAATACCATGGAACTTATCTACCACATCCTGCGGCGTAATACCTTCGTTCTTTGCCTTTAAGGTAATTGGCACACCGTGCTCATCTGAACCACCTATCAACAACACATCTTCATTTTTCAATCGAAGGTAACGTACATAAATATCAGCCGGTACATACACACCAGCTAAATGACCGATATGAACAGGCCCATTGGCATATGGCAACGCAGTGGTTACCAAGGTTCTTTTAAAATCTCCAGCTTGCTTCATTCTGCTTGAATTATTTTATGGTTGCTTACAACCTACTATTCTATGGTTGAATTTAATGGCGCAAAGATATGCAAAGTAATTTAAATCGAACTCAGCTTATTAAACAGGTAAGATAAAAGACATAAGATTTAAGCATCAAGATGCAGGACTATTTTCGTTTTAGAGATTATCTTGATACTTTTATCTTAAATCTTGATACTTCTGCTATGATATTTCCAAAATCACTCGAACAAGGCTCAACCATTGGCATTATTGCACCCGCCGGCAAGATCGATGCTGAAACCATTCACTTTGCTGAAAAGTTTTTTCACAAACGAGGCTATAAGGTTGTTGTTGGTGACAACGTATGTAATTCTTTTCATCAGTTTGCCGGTAATGACGAACACCGGGCAGCAGACCTGCAGCACATGCTCAACAGTAAGGATATTGATGCCATCTTTTGCGCTCGTGGTGGTTACGGAACCATTCGTATAATTGACCAGATCGACTTCACTCATTTCCTTGAATATCCAAAATGGATTGTAGGCTATAGTGATATAACCGTATTACATGCAGCTCTGCAAAACAGGGCTGGCGTTGCTTCCGTTCATGGGCCAATGCCAAAGAATTTTCCCGATAAGGCTGATGATGAGGAAGACATGGAAGCTCTTTTTAACTTATTGCATGGTGAATTGCCCGACTACACCATAAAACCACACGTGCATAACAGACAGGGTGAAGCTGAAGGTATTCTGATTGGGGGCAACCTGGCACTTATTTATGCTTTACGCGCCACTCCCATTGACACCGATCCCCATGGTAAAATTCTTTTTATTGAGGATATTGACGAGTACCTGTACAGCATTGACCGCATGATGCAAAACCTTAAGTTAAGTGGTTTTCTGAAAGAACTGAGTGGTATTATTGTTGGCGACTTCACTGATATGAAAGACAATGATGACCCCTACGGACAAACAGCCTTTGAGATAGTAAAAGAAGCCGTTGCTGAATATGATTATCCGGTAATGATGGGATTTCCGGCCGGGCACGATCACCTTAACCTGCCATTGATATTTGGCAAGCGTGTTAGTATGAAAGTGGAAGCTGATGCCTGTCAATTGATATTCTAAAACATGGCAAGACACAATGAACTGGGCAGAACAGGTGAAGCTATCGCTGCTGATTACCTGGAGAAAAAGGGCTTTGAAATACTGGAGCGCAACTGGGTCAATAAGCGCAAAGAGCTTGACCTTATTGCCATGCACAACGATTACCTGGTAATCATTGAGGTTAAAACCCGCACAACTGACGGTTGGGAACATCCCAAAGAGGCCATTACTAAAACGAAGATCAACGCTATCGTTGACGCAACGGAGGCCTATATTTACCAAACAAATACTTTAAATGAAGTTCGTTTTGATGTGGTCACCCTTATTCCCAAAGGCGATGATTGGATTATTGAGCATATTGAAGAGGCTTTTCATCCCGGTTTGTAGAGAAATATGATACTTTATTGATAACACCAAGTAATCTTATTATTCCTTGCCTAACCAGCTTCTTGTGTTTATGATTGTGAGTGAACTGTCTTATTTAGCAACCACTGAAAACACCGAAATACGCAAAAGATAATATAAGCGGCGGATTCAATATCTGTGGTTTTCTGTGTCTTCTGTGGTTTAATCAGAAGTTGAATTATATTTCATTATCTTACCAAGCGACTATTCATTTTTTCAAAACATCACTTAAATATGAACATCGAAGAATTCAGAGAATATTGTATTGCCAAGCCTGCTGTAACAGAAGAGTTCCCTTTTGATGAAGTGACTCTGGTATTTAAGGTGGCTAATAAAATGTTTGCTCTTACCAGTCTTGATAAGGAATTCAGCATGAATTTAAAGTGCGACCCGGAACGTGCCATTGAGTTGAGGGAAGAGTATCCTGCTATTCAGCCGGGCTACCATATGAACAAAAAGCACTGGAATACCGTATATGCAGATGGATCAATTAAGGATGATTTTTTAAGAGAGCTAATCGACCACTCATACGAACTGGTGGTTAAAAGCCTTACGAAAAAAGTGAGGGAGGAGAATAATCTATAAGTTTTGAGATTTGAGCAGTGAGAAGTCAGTGTTTAATCCAATACTCATTACTTTGTACTCAATAATTAAACAACAATGAAAAAACTCGCTAAATATTTTTTCCAGGGATTGTTATATATAGTGCCATTGGGCGTTACCATTTACATCCTTGTCTTTGCGTTTATCTGGCTCGATGGATTGTTGCGCGATCTGGAAATATTTCAGCATGAGCCTTATGCACAGTTTAATTTCCCGGGCTTAGGCTTGCTGGTTATATTATTCGCTGTCACTTTCATTGGTTTTATTGGCCAAAAGTTGATCACAGCGCCTATTGAAGGCCGCTTTGAACGAGGATTGAAAAAAGCACCACTCATCAAAGTCATCTACACATCGGTTAAAGACCTTTTGTCGGCCTTTGTTGGTAAAGAGCGTAAATTTGAAAAACCTGTCCTGGTAACACTTGATAAAGAGGGTATACTTGAGCGTTTAGGGTTTATTACTTCATCTGACCTGAAAGATTTGGGTGTAAAGGACAAAATTGCCGTATACCTGCCAAGTTCATATGGTATATTAGGAGAATTATACGTTGTGCCTGCCGGAAATGTCAAACCAATTGACGCGCATCCGGCTGATGTTATGAAATTCATTGTTTCAGGAGGTGTCACTAAAATCAAGTAAATGCGTTTATGCATGTTGTTATTGCTCATTATCGGGCTGGATTTGAATGCCCAGGAATTTATTCAAACTGGTATTGCTTCCTATTATGCCAATAAGTTTGAAGGGCGCTTAACAGCCAACGGTGAAATCTTCAGCAATAATAAACTAAGCGCCGCACACCTATCACTTCCATTTGGAACCCAGGTAGTTGTTACCAACTTAAGCAGCAACAAGCAAATTACAGTTGTCATTAATGACCGGGGCCCTTTTATTAAAGGACGTATTATTGACCTTAGTCAAGCTGCTGCCAAACAACTGGGCTTTTTTGATCAGGGCATTACCCAGGTAAGGATTGAATTGGCACATAAGGCGCTCAAACAAGAAGAGTTACTCAAGCCACTGGCAAGAAAAGCGCTCTATATAACGCCCTCTTATCCTGTTAGACTAACGGAGCACTCAAAAACATTGCACTTAGGAAAATAAAACTATAAAAAGTTCAATGCGTTTGCTTTAACTATCACCTTGCTCCATGCACTTTGCACCTATAGTCTTATGGCTTGTGACCTATATCTTACGCCCTGTTTATTGTAAGGCACGGCTTTTGATTGTATCTTCGCTCAGTAAACACCAAACACATTTCTGATGCAACGCAGATACCTGTTCATTCAAGTGAATGATGGTATTAACGTTCCATCAAATACATTAGAACATTTAAAATTAGTGATATGAAGAAAGTAATTATCATATTAGCAGCTGCCCTGTTGGTAGCCTGTAATCCGACTGCTAAGCTACCTGCCCTCATGTCAGATGCCGATGCTGCCTTCGAACAGTCTGATTATAGCAAAGCTCACACCATGTATGCCGAATATATCAGCATTGCCAATGCCAACAACGTTAAAGTTAGTGATGAGTTATACCTGAAACAGGCTCAGAGTTGTGCCCAACTCGATAAGCTTGATGAAGCGACAGGCATTTACGATCAATTACTGGAGAATGATGCCAATATTAAATTGATCGCCGAATATGCCCAAATGCTGCAAAGCAATTCAAAGTTTGATGAAGAAATCGCATTATGGACAAAGCATGCTGACAGAATTGAAGGCAGTAAGCTGGTCAGGCTAAAAACAGAGCGCCTGGTATTTCTTAATGCTTCGAAAGAAAACCATGAAGCAGTGATAGAATCATATAACTCCAAAGGTGATATTGATGTTTCAAAAGAAGCACAACTGCAATACATTAAAGCATTGGAAGCAACTGATAAGGGAGCTGCCGCATCAAAAGCCTGCAACACTTTGCTAAAGGTAAATCCCGATTACACGGAAGCACTTGAGTGGAAAGCCATATACTATTTCAACAAGGCCGAAAAACGCTATAAGTATGAGATGGCAAAATACAATAAGAATAAAACAGCTGCCGCATATGCCTACTTACGTCGCGACTTGAAGAAAGTATCAGCCGATTTTCGCATTGCCCGTGACGGTTTCTTAAAACTTCGTGAAATAGACCCGACCAACAAAACTTATATCAAGTATCTAAAAAATACCTATATAAGACTTGATCAAAAAGATAAAGCAGCTCAGCTGGACAAACTATTAAAGTAAGGATCAATACGCCAGGTATAGAGTGTCTTAAATAAAGAATATTTCTCACCAGGAGAAAAACTGCAAAACTCGCAGGGTGTTGGATAATAACTCCAGTATCTTGCGAGTTTTGCGTTCGTATTAGAGCTCTTCTGATGGTACAGGCTAAGGCACCGCCAAAATTACCGTTTGGAGTGGGGAATATTAGTTTACACCTGACTTCCAGGAAGGTATTTAAATGAGGCTGTCCAAATTTTAAGTTTCACGCTAAGGCCGCTAAGAATTACGCCAAGACAACAAAGCATATGATGTTATTTTTCAACACTTTGCGTGCTCTGCGTTTTTCTTCGTTTGCGTTCTTTGCGAGAAATATCCTTCATTTTGGACATCCTCAAACCATTTGATCCTTTACCACATGGATATGATAGTTTCAACTCGGAAGGAATAAAACTTGTGTTATGAGCGGATTGTACTATAATCATTGAACGATTTCCGATTACTCAAGAGTTCAGGATCTACCTCTTTATGCGTTTTTCACCTTTATAAGGACTATGATAACAAGGCATAGCACTGATGCCTTTGTTCGATCTCTGCTTTTTTTCCCGCGGTTCACTGCAACGGGGTACAATGCTTAATCCAAACCGCAGATTGAGGTTCCGCTGGTTCTCAAGCTTCAAAAAGCCCAGCACATTATCAGCGGCCGCATGCAGGTGAAACACCCCCATCTTTATGCCCAGCCCTGCTCCAATATTAAAATAGTCGCCATTAATTGCGGTGTATGACACGGAGGCGTTTAACCGTCTGTAATCATATGTATTGGCCGAAAGTGTAAAGGCCGGCATTATTTTATTGCGTTGAATGCGACTGTAAAAAACAGCACCTGCATTTAAATGATTGGTCAATGTGCGGGTAGCTCCCAAATAAAGCTCAGGGGTCAGGCGCGTTGTAAATCCACCTTCATCGGGCACAGGAAGAAACTGATGACGTAAACTGTCATTGATCTCTTCGGTATAATCGCCACTATTAAAATCAGTGGATGAATCGGTACCGGTAAACTCAAATACGCCATCTGACACAAAGGTATTTAATTCGGTACCCCAGGCTATAAAACCCAGGTTGAGCAAGCTGCCCGAGAAAGTTGTTTTTTCATCATATTGATAGATAAAGCCGAAGTCAAAACCAACACCCAGATTCCTTTTATTCATCATGTATTCCGACCAGTCAATATCGTCGCGCAGCTCAACGTTCCTGACATAGCCCTCATCGTCCAGTTCAACATCGATCGGAAATGAGGTATGAATTTTTGTATCCAGATCAACCAACAAACCAAAGTTATTCGCATTAGTCGTAAGTCCTCCCTCACTTTTAGGTGTATAAACCGTGCCTTTACCAAACAACAGCTTGGCATGCACGCCCAATGATAACCTTTCTGACACATCACGTGCAATACCCAGGGCATATTCCCTGAAATGTAAACCATTAGCCCTGGTACCATTAATAGCGGCTTCACGTCCGATAAATGGAGTATTCCCATACCATAGCAGCTCAGCAGCCTCTTTGGGCATTGTATTGAATGTAGTCACTTTTTCTGTGATCGAAAACGTGATCCAGTTCTCTTTCAGCCTAAAACCGACATAAACGGGTGTATAATACACCGACGAATGTAATATCTCGGTATTATTCATATTGTCAATCACATTATCAAAGTTAAAGTAACTTGAATCAACAGAACTGTCATAGCGTAAACCTTCACTTATCGAAAAGGCGCTGTTGTTGTAATTGGCATGCACGGAAGATAAACCGGGCAAACCAACGATCCAGTTGCACTCGTAACTAACGGCAGGATTAACATAGTTGGCCTGTGGCACATCATGCATCAAAAACAAAGTGAGGTTTTGCTGTGCTTTAGTATGGCAGACACAAAAAGCAAAAAAACCTATCAGTAAATACTTAACTGCTTTCTGCATCTAAAAGTTGTTTATACTGTAATCAATCTGAGCCTGAATTCCCACGGCGGCAGATATACTGTATTCGTCAAAACTGTCAATGATCGGCTGCGTCAATAACAGGTCTTTAACCACACCCCTGATAACGATCCTGTTAGAATATAGCATAGCGTCTATTTGCTCATCGGTCAGTGGTAATTGATATGGATAAGGATCGGTACTCTTTTCTTTGGTTACCTTTCCATTCTCATCAATATCAGCAGCATTAACCAATATGGGAGTATTTGTCAGAGGCCAGTCTCTGTCATCAAAATCAATAAAATACATGTCTACTTCTATATCGGCCGGATAGCGATTGGCTATATCAAATTGCAGTAACATGGAAACAATATATTTCCGCTCGGCAAAAGACGATTGAATATTAAAAAATACAGTATCAGCCTCTTCCCATCCAATGGTTACATCAACCGGCGAAGAAAGTGGCACATCAGTCACCTCATCATATTGCACAGTCAACTTACCCAATGGCGCCGAAAGGTTGGGCCTGAATTCAATCTCTTCTGAGATTTTATCGGTATCAATACCGGTGCAGCTCAGAAGACTGACAGTGATAAACATGATACATATAAGGCGTTGTAACATATTTACATGATTAGATTTATAAAATGTGCTCTTATAATTAAACATCACACATGATGAATATATTGTTCTTGCTCCACCCAATTTAAGGAAATAAACTGGGTTTGATCAAGTTTTTAAAGTCCTGATTTGCCCATTTAGCACTTAAGTTAGTGAGAACTAAATCATTATTCTCCGGGTCTCTATCTTCGGTTATATGCGATATGGAATAGATCAGCAACAACAACTTATCGCCATGCTGAATTAATTATCACCCCTCTACTGAACTTCAGTAATACATAGCTGTTTTCTGTTTATGAAACAGTCGTATTTCATACCATTGTTAATCCTCATTGGCATATTCGCATGTCAATCGTCACAAAACAAAACAACCATGCACAGCAACTCTTTAATTAACGAAACAAGCCCCTATTTACTTCAGCATGCCCACAATCCGGTTAACTGGTATCCCTGGAGTGAGGAAGCCTTACAGAAGGCCAGGGATGAAGATAAACTGCTATTGATCAGCGTCGGCTATTCTGCCTGTCACTGGTGCCATGTGATGGAGCACGAATCGTTTGAAGATGAAGCGGTGGCTGCGCTTATGAATGAGCACTTTATCTGTATAAAAGTTGACAGGGAAGAACGCCCCGATGTGGATAAAATATATATGGAAGCTGTGCAAATGCTTACAGGGCGTGGTGGCTGGCCGTTAAACTGCTTTGCACTGCCCGATGGTCGTCCGGTTTGGGGTGGCACCTATTTTCCCAAACAGCAATGGCTGCAGGTGCTTGAACAACTGGCTCAACTCAATAAAGACGGAAAGGATAAATTACTCCAACAGGCCGATGCTTTAACCCAGGGCTTGCAACAACTTGAGATGCCCATGGCAGGAGAAACGGATGTACCTGATATATACCAAGCTGTTGTTAACAGCCGTGACCGCTTTGATAGTACGTACGGTGGTTTTGGTGAAGCTCCAAAATTTCCGATGCCGGTTTCTCTGAACCTGATTCAACAGCTAGGTACCATGAAAAACGACAAGGAATTGTTAGATTTTGTGCAACTCACACTTGAAAGGATTGCCTCTGGGGGTATATACGATCAGGTTGGAGGAGGCTTTGCCCGTTACTCGGTCGATGAAAGGTGGTTTGCTCCTCATTTTGAAAAAATGCTGTATGATAATGCCCAGCTGATATCTCTGTACAGCAATGCTTATAAAAGCAATCAAAATAAGCTATACAAGCGCATTGTTAATGAAAGCATTCAATTTGTCGAACGTGAACTGACAGCTCCCGAAGGCATCTTTTATTCGGCGCTGGACGCCGACAGCGAAGGAGAAGAGGGGCAGTTTTACATATGGAAACACAGCGAACTAAAAGAGTTAATTGGTGATGATGAGCACTTTTACAGCTATTTCAACATTAGGGAAAATGGCAACTGGGAAATGGGTAAAAACATCCTGCATGGTGGCATTACAAGGGATGAATACGCCCGACGACATAAGCTTGACATCGATAGTTTTGGCGCACAAACAGAGGCTTCATTAGCAAAACTTTTAAAAGTGCGTGAACTGCGTGTTCGTCCCGGACTCGATGACAAAGCTCTTACATCGTGGAATGCACTGATGATAAAAGGACTGTGCGAGGCCTACCAGGCGTTTGGAGAAGAGAATCACAAGGCCCTGGCCGAAAAAGCCATGACATATTTACTCAAACATGTTAAACAAGAGAACGGCGCCCTGCTTCGAACAAGCAAAAACGGCATTAGTAAAATTGATGCTTTCCTTGATGATTATGCTTTTATGATCGATGCATTGATCGCCTTGTACGAAATTACTTTTAATGAAGGCTACCTAAATGAAGCAAAGGAATTAAGCCAATACACCATAGAGCACTTTTACAATTCAACGGCTCAGGTATTTTATTACACCTCTAAAAGTGGCGAACAGCTTATTGCCCGCAAAACAGATGTGCAGGATAATGTGATTCCATCATCGGTTGGTACCATGGCCAATAACCTCATCAGGCTGCATCAACTGTACCATATACCCGGGTATGATAGCATTGCCGCAGTGCTAATTCAAAAGATGTACAAATTGGCATCGGAACATCCGACCTACTATGCGCAGTGGGCCTTATTGACATATCTGCAACACCAGCGACAGGAAATTGTTATTGTGGGGAAAGATACAGGAAAGTACAGGAAAGAACTCCAAAAGCAGGCACGCCCGGGTGTTATTTACGCAGGTTCGTCAGATGATCAATCATCCATTGAAGTGTTAAAGAACCGCTATAAGAAAGGCACTACACTTATTTATCAATGCAAGGACAAAACCTGTGAATTGCCGGTTGAAGGCCCATCTTTAGTCCCCTAGTATTTAATATGACAAAGTTCAATGAAGCACATAATTTTAGCAGGCGCAGATTTGTTATCTGTTCTATATATCACATACAAAACATGCGAACTATCCACCGATAGTTCGCATGTATTTTATAAACCGAATAATCAATCGAGTGTATCTCCAAGCTGATGAAACTTCCAGCTTTTATTCCAGGATTCTTCATGCTCATCTTTAACAATCTGTAGAACTTTCTTTATTATATCTGGATGCTTATTCGCAATATCATTTAGCTCTTTGGGATCTGCATTCAGATCATAAAGTTCAAAATGTATATTATTACTTTTGTGTATATTTTTACAAATTGCTTTGAATCTTCCTATTCTCACTGCCAACTGACCTCCGTATTCAGGAAATTCCCAGTATAAAAACTGATGTTGTAATTGCTTTTCACCCCTTAGTTCAGGTAAAAAACTTATTCCATCAGTGATCTCTGGAATATTAGTTCCACTGATGTCGCATAATGTTGGTAATACATCCCAAAATGCTGAGATATGGTCCGAAACAGATCCTTCTTTAATTTGTCCGGGCCACGATACAATAAATGGAACACGAATCCCTCCTTCATGTAAAAAGCCTTTACCCCAGCCAAATTCACTTTTAAATACTCCTCCACTATTAAACCACGGTGAATCTGTTCCGCCATTATAGGTTGCGCCATTATCGGAAGAAAACATGATTATCGTGTTCTCATAAATTCCCAGGTCTTTCAATTGTTTTATCAAAAGCCCAACCTGTTCATCTAAATACGAAACCATAGCAGCATATCCAGCCCGCGGATTCTTATGAGGGAAATACCCTCTTTTTCCATCATATGGTTTTTCTTTACCAAATTTGTTGATGTAGTAATCCACCCATTTTTTGGGAGCCTGAATTGGGGCATGTGGAATTGGTGTTGCCCAATAAAGAAAGAACGGCCTGCCAGCGTTTTGACTAACAAAACTGCTTAACCTGTCAAACATAGGATCACCTGAATACTCATTTAAATTAAATGGTTTATAACTTTCTTCCTTATTAGGATCAGCATCACTTGCTAACAAGGTTCCAGGAGCTACTGTATCATTATTTAAATAAACACGATGCTCATTTTCATACAGGTGAACTGGATAGTAAGTATGAGCCTGACGCTGACAGTTATAACCAAAGAAGTAATCAAAACCTTGTTTATTAGCAATGCCATCGGTGTGCGGAGCACCTAGTCCCCACTTGCCGATAGCTGCCGTTTTATATCCTGAGCTTTGTAACAAACGTCCAATTGTTTGTGTATTGATAGGTATGGGACGTTGTCCTTCAAGGGTTGAATCAGCAATCACTGCCTTATAATTCCATACATCACCTCGTTCATTCCACTCATCATTTCCTCTAACGTACGAATGCCCCGTGTGCTTTCCTGTTAATAATACAGAACGTGAGGGTGCACAAACAGGTGCTCCGGCATAATGATTAGTAAACAGCATGCCATGGCTTGCTAGCTGGTCAATGTTTGGTGTTTCTATCTGTTCTTGCCCATAGCAGCCCAATTCACCATAACCCAAATCATCAGCTAAAATATAGATGATATTTGGCTTTTGTGTGTTCGTCTTATCTTTATTAGATACTGAATTGCAGGCAAAAAAGCTAAGTATAAGCAGTGCCGAAAAGATTTTAAAAAAACGTAAAGTATTTAGTTGCATCTCTTTAAATTATTATCAGTGTAAGGTATTGGTCACCAAAGAATTTAATCATCCTTCCAAAGTATCTGTCAGGATGATCAAATTAACTAGTTCGATATATAAAAAGATTTTTAAAAATATCGTTTAATGTAATTCCTGATTGGCTATCAAAAAACCGGCTCAATTGAGACTTGAAATTGATAGGCTTGCGCAGGAACGGTATATTCCTTATAAGGTGTTGCCCCCCATGAGTTGTCTCCGGCAACACCCATTTGTTTTAAGTCAAAAGTAATATAAACACCATCCTTTTTAACAATGTCATTAATGTGTTTATGCTCTTGATGATTCACCTGATCAAAGTCTTCAATAGGATTATGAAGCGCGGAGAAACCCAATGTTGGAGCACCGCTTATTTTTAATCCCCACCCATCATCATTTCTTAATTCAATCCAACGCGTATCTGTTTTATATCCATTCTCTTGCGGACGCACATATGGAACATACTGATCCTTCACCTTACTCTCATACAAACCAACAAATGCACCTCTGTTACGATCGCAATAATTCTCATGTGGTCCTCGTCCAAAGAATTTAAGATTATCAAATTCAACGGGTATTTCCATGCGCATACCATAACGTGGCATATCAGGCAAATCATCTTTAACAGGCTTAAATTCACTATTGATGTATAACCTACCATTACCCGATATATGGTAAGTAATTACCTGTTCAGCACTAACAGCTTCAATCATGAAATGCGTTGTAATTCTAACCTGATAATCAGAAAGAGTTGTAAGCTTAATGTCACTCATGTTCATAGCTTGACTTGCCTCTCGCCATACACCCAAACGCCCAATCATTCTGCTGCCCTTATCATTATCGTTAGGGGCACGCCAGAAGTTTGCAACCGGACCACTTTGGATTAAATCTTTGCCATGAACAGTCCACCTGCTAATTACACCATTCGTTTTATCGAATTCAATGATAAAATTTTTGCCGGTTACTTTAATCAATTCCTCATTTTCTGCCGCCTCTAATGCAACTTGTTCTTCAGGCATAAGAACAGGGTGAACAGGAACCGGATAAACGAATTGATCGTGAGCCACTTCATGCCCTTCTTCAAGAAGTGATGTGGGCTGCTTTAGGCGAACAGAGAAATCAATGAAATAATCAGCATCTGTTTGTCCCTTTATTGCAGCAACGGGTATCGTCACCACCTTGCTTTCATGCGGATTAAGTTCTAAATCGACAAAGCCATGTTGTATTTCTTTACCATTTTCGGAAATACTCCAGCGAATATCAAGGTTATCAAGGTTTACAAAATCATGGTAATTACTAATTTTATATTCGCCTGTAGGCAGGTTTTCGTTGCTAAAACGAACATACTGATAGGCATACTTCACTTCCCACATGGCCGGTTGCAATGTCAAATCAGGGAAGATGATACCATTACATACGAAGTTATCATCACTTGGCATATTTTCGCCGTAATCACCTCCATAAGTCCAGTATCGGCGACCTTCGTCATCAAATTCCAATAGTCCCTGGTCAATCCAGTCCCAAATGTAACCTCCTTGCAGTTGCCTGTTACTTCTATCATGAATAACATCCCATAAATCGACCAGATTACCGGTACTATTGCCCATTGCATGTGAGTATTCACTCATAATCATTGGCTTAGCCTGATGTTCTGACGCATATTTTTGCAGGTACTTAACTCCTGGATATTGAGGGCAAAACAATTCTGTATTTGGCCCCATAATGGCACGCTCGTAATGCACAGGTCGCGATGGATCCCTCTCTTTTATCCATTTAAAAACAGCAGTAAAATTTTCACCATCACCGGCTTCGTTACCCATTGACCAAACAATGATACAAGGATGGTTTTTACTTCGCTCTACCATTCTGATATTTCGATCAAGATGCGCTTCGTTCCATTCAGGATTTTTCGCTAATGAATAGTTACCATAATACATGCCATGCGACTCTATATTAGCCTCATCGGTAACATATAAACCATGCTCATTACATAACTCGTAAAAACGATAATGCGTAGGGTAATGTGAGTTACGCACGGCGTTAATATTAAACTGTTTCATCAGTTTTATTTCATGAAGCATATCTTTTTCGCTTATAACATGACCAGTATGCTGATTATGCTCATGACGATTAACACCCTTTATTAGCACTTCAACACCGTTAACATAGAAAACTTCATCAATAATTTCTACTTTTCTAAAACCGGTCTTAGTTGAAATATATTCCTTGTTTCCCTTTGCATCTTCCAACACTATCACCAAAGTATACAGGTTAGGTGTTTCAGCTGTCCATTTTAAAGGATTCTCAATGTTTGCCTCAAAGTGAAGTTTTAAATTTTCTTTTTTATTAATCTTAGCATTAGAAGACTCCTCAACAATCACTTTTTTATTCTGATCAAGCAACAAATAGCTTAGTTTGTAGTTTCCTGAACGAAGGCCTTTTGCATGATTTTTTAAATCAACATCAAGCCTTAAAACTCCATTTGTATAAGCATCGTCTAAGTCACCTTGCACAAAAAAGTCGCGAACGCGTACTTTAGGGGTTGAATAAATAAATACATCGCGCTCAATGCCACTAATGCGCCAAAAATCCTGACACTCAAGATATGAGCCGTCACTCCAACGATACACCTCAACAGCCAAAGTATTTTCACCTTTCTGAAGGTATTTGGTAATATCCCACTCGGCTTCTGTTTTACTTCCCTGGCTGTAACCTACTTTTTTGCCATTAATCCAAATGTAGAAAGCTGATTTAACGGCTCCAAACTGAATAAAAACCTGGCGGCCGTCCCAACTTTGAGGAACCGTAAATGTTCGACGATATGAGCCTACCGGGTTATAATCGTGCGGAACCTGTCCCGGATTGGCAGGATATATTTTATCAACAAATTCAATTTCATCAGAGACTGGCGTTTTGTAGTTGGCAAATTCGTATTGATGATTACAGTAAATGGGCACGCCATAGCCTTCAACTTCCCAATTAGATGGTACTTTAATGTCATCCCATTTACTTACATCATAATCAGTTTTATAAAAATCAGTTGGACGATCAGCTGGTTTTCTAACCCAGTTAAACTTCCATGTACCATTGAGACTTTTGTAGTAAACTGATGCCGCATGTTTTTTTGTGATGGCATCATTCATGTTTGAAAAATTCATAAATGATGCATGTGGAGCTTCCTTGTTTTGATTAAACATTTTAGGATTTTCCCAATCATTCAATTCATTGGCTGGTATGGGCTGTGTGATTAACAGGTGAGCCAGTGCCCATAATGATACTAATAAGTACTTTGTCATCGTAATAAAGTTATCCGGTCAGGAATAGCACCGGTGGAAATATTAAATGCAATAAATAAAGGTATTAGCAGGGGACAGCTCCCTTGCTACAAATAATATTAATGAACCGATAGCTGTTCTTTTGAATCAGCTTCAGCAAGGTTTCGAACGCCAGTTGTGCCACCACCCTTAAGTGTTAATTCAACAGGTTTATTGGTCTTCCATTTACCACGGGTAAAGTCAGGAATATTAATTGGTTTTGAACCATTGGCAATAGACCACTCACTTAACGGAGTGATGCAACTCCAGGCAGCAGCATCGTATACATCCATATCCATTGGCAAGCCATTTCTAAGGCAATCAATTAAACGCCAATCCATTATAAAATCCATACCGCCATGGCCACCAACTTGCTTCGCCATTTCTCCGATACGATTAACAATTTCAGGTGTATACTGCTCCCATAACTCTTTCATTTTTGCTTCATCAGCATTATAATGGCCAAAAGCGATGTGTTGTAATGGCCACTTTTGAGCAAAGCACTTGGTTCCACTCAACATATGAATTCGCGAATATGGTCGAGGTGAACTGATATCGTGCTGTATCATAATGGTGCGTCCTTTAACGGTACGAATCATTTGCATATCCATATTACCACGCATTTCTTTGCCAATGAACTGTTGCAGATCCGGTCGGTCAGGTGCCAGTTCTTTAATGCGATGCTTCAAGGTAAAATCATCGGACATCATGGCTGTAAGGTAATCCATACGATCGCCTCGGTTAATGTCCATGGCCTGACAAATAGGTCCTAAACCATGTGTTGGATATACATTAGCTTTACGCGTATTTTCATGTAAACGCCACAGCTTATCATATGCGCCATCACCTCGAGGCTTATCATCTTGTGGCTTATTGAAATGCCAGTAATCTAAATCGTGAATGTATGCCCCCTCACCATGAACAATATCTCCGAAAGCTCCCTGACGAACCATATTTAAAGTTAGCAACTCAAAAAAATCGTAACAGCAGTTTTCCAGAATGACACAGTGTTTCTTAGTTTGTTCTGATACTTCCACCATTTCCCAGCATTCGTCCATGGTTTTCGCTGTTGATACCTCAACAGCCGCATGACTGCCTCCTCGCATAGCTGCCAGGGCAACAGGCACGTGCCATTCCCATGGTGTAGCAATATATACCAAATCAACCAGGCCACTATCGCATAAAGCTTTAAATGCAGTATCGCTTCCGGTAAACTCTTTGGCCTTTGGCAAACCAGCTTTAGCTAAAGAAGCCTGAGCACCATCAATGGCTGCTTGTCGGGTATCACATAATGCAGTTACCTCAACACCTTCGATAAAGCCCATTCTGTCAACGGCACCAATACCTCTATCACCAATACCAACAAAACCAACACGCACAGTACCGAGCTTTGGAGCCGCATAGCCACACATATTGAATTCCATTTTAGGCATACGTTCCGCATTGTGGCGGATATAAGCTACCTGCTCATTTTCTTTTGAGCCATTTGTACATCCCGCTAACGGGGAAGCACCTACAACACTTGCTCCAAGAGCCATGTTTTTGATAAACGATCGTCTGCTATTTGTCATTACTACTTATTTTTAATATTCTAATTTTCAAGCTAAGATGAACAGCTTAGTTTAATTCGCTACTGAACCTAAAGACACTTGATGCTGTTCGGCAACTTTCAAAAATCTGTTTTACTTCGGAAATAATCTCCGGATGATTATTGGCAACATTATTTATTTCGCCAATATCTACTGATAAATCATACAGTTCAATTGGAGTATCGGGGTTACTATTAATATCATATTGAACAGCTTTCCATTTTCCTTTTCTTAGGGCTTTTCTTCCTCCCCAAACATGAAATTCCCAATAAAGGTATTCATGCTCTTGTTGAACGCCTTCCCCACACAAGGTTGGATAAATAGATATTCCATCAATCGCTTGCGGAGTATTTTGTTCAGTAATATCCGCAAAGGTTGGCATCATGTCCCAAAAAGCGGAAATTAAATCAGATGTTGTGCCCTCTGCAATAACGCCTGGCCAAGTTGCAATAAAAGGCACACGAATACCTCCTTCATATAAATCACGTTTATAGCCTCTTAATGGACCATTACTATCAAAGTAGTCAGGATCTGCTCCTCCTTCATAGTGCGAACCATTGTCTGAGGTAAAAATAATAAGTGTATTATTGGCCAAGCCCAGTTCATTGATTCTTTGAACTATTTCACCAACCTGATCATCTAACAAAGTGATCATGGCAGCAAATGCAGCATGCGATTCGTTCTGAGAACCATATGGTCCTTTTCTGAAACGCTCACCATCATCAACACCTTTGTAAGCTTTTTCAGGATCAAACTTACCACGAAAACGCTCCATATATTCGTCCGGCGCAAACATCTCGGCATGCGGTATGATGGATGGAACATACATAAAAAAAGGCTTGTCCTTATTGTCTTCGATAAACTGAAGTGTTTTTTCATGAATGAGTTCTGGCGCGTAAATACCTGTTTGCTTACCGGCATTGGCTTCCAAAATAAGGCTATCCTGATTAGTCCTTAAGAAATAGGGGTAATAATGATGTCCCAGCATTTGACAGTTGAAACCAAAAAAGGTATCAAATCCCTGGTTGTTGGCATCGCCTTCTGAACCGGGATAACCCAGACCCCATTTGCCAAAAGCTCCTGTTACATAACCAGCCTCTTTAAATAATTTAGCAATAGTATAAGTTTCAGCCGGTAATGGATGTTGTCCTTCCGGAAACCGTTCTTTATTACCACGAATACAGGTATGACCGGTATGTTGGCCTGTCATGAGTGCACTGCGTGATGGTGCGCAAACAGTACTGCCTGAATAATGCTGTGTAAAGCGCATTCCATGTTGAGCAAGTTCATCAATATTAGGGGTTTGAAATTTGGTTTGCCCGTAACAGCTCAAATCACCATAACCTAAATCATCAGCCAGAATATAGATAACATTGGGCTGTGTTTGTCGTCCCGTTTTTTGCCAACAGCTGCTATTTAATGTAGCAACAAGCAGCACAATCACAGTAAATTTAAAATAACGATGTAGTTTCATGTCTTTCATTACCATAAACCATTTACTTGATATTTAACCTGTAATACCTCAGAATCAACTTTTTTTACCAGTAAGGTGAAAAACGAATAAATCACCCAATTAGAAATTAACCAGTTTATTACGGCACAAATCATTAGTTCCTTTATTTTTCTTAAATTAACTATTCACCTACTAAAATGGCTTCAATCACTCCTTGATACAGTCCTTTTGGGTTAAAGTAATGAAGCTTTATAATAGCTTTAGAGCCTTCAACTTCCAATGTTAGCAAGTTATTATTAAGGCCATTATTAAAATCCTCAGGGTTATCTTCTTTATCGGTACCCCTAACAATATGATCATATATAACCGGCCCTACGGGTTCCTTAACATCCATGTAACTACCACCTCCGATGGTAATATATTGCACTCCACCCTTTTCACCTCTTTCATAGCCATGCATATGTCCACTAAATACGGCAGCCACATTATATTTTTCAACAATAGTGGGTAATTGCTCTTTTACTTCCGGCAATTCGGCTTTCTGCCACCTTTCATAATAAGGTGCACAATGGATAAATACAAAGCGCAACCTTGCATTCTGTACTTGGTCTGAACGTAAAACAGTTTCGAGCCAACCACCAGGCTCAAGGTCTTGCTGCATCCTATCCCAATCAATACTAATAAATGCAACATTAGAATACATCATCAGGTAGCTGCCGCTAAAGGCATTAGGATCTGAGTTAAACTGCTTGGGTAAATCGTGATACTGTCTGATTAAATCGCCTCCGCCCCAACGTTCACCAACATCATGATTACCAAAGGTTGTATAGAAAGGAACTTCTGAACCAAGGGTGCCGCAAATATATGGCAGAAATACAGTTCCTAAATCGTATCTGTAGTTGCCGTAATTTGAAATATCACCTGCATTAAATGCAAAATTGGGTTGAATGCTATCGACTATAAAGGCGGCCATTTTTGACCATGGAAAGGAATAGTGGCTATCGGACCATAATGCCACATTAAATTGTTCGTCGGGTGACGATGGTGCAGTCGTAAAACGGCGTTTATCTGAAGAAAAGCCATTCACATCGGCGTAACAATAATAGCTTGATGCCGGGTTCGCATCATCAACTACTGCTTTGTGTATATATGTATTTGCATTGGTTTTAACCACCTCTGAAGTTGTTTTTTTACCATACTCTTCGGTTGAGCCGTAGTAAAGCGTTCCTGGTTCTGGCACTTTACTTTCCCACATAACGGTTATACCAGATGTTGTTACATTCTGGAACCAAGGTTGTGTTATAATAGGGTTTGGCGACAATTTTAATGGACCAATGGCTTCAATGTCTTTTTCTGTTAATGCTTTGTTGTACAAGCTAACTTGTGCAATATCAATCCAATCATCCTGGTTTTTATTATCTACAAATAGTAATAACTCCGGACGAAGGCTGTAATTACTATCAACTTCCTGGACCTTGCCGGATAATATTTTTTTCCCATCAAGGTATAGGCTGTATTCAGTACCATTATCAACAACCATAATAAGACGATACCATACATTAATACCCACTTTAGTGTAAGAATACTTAGTGGCACTGTAACCAAATGTTCCTTGTGGATAGCGTATATATAATTCAGCATCCTCATCGTTTTCTGTATTAGTTTGCAACAACGAATGCCAGTTTTCTATTCCGTTTATTCTTAAATCGAACAATATAGAATAGGTGTTCACGTACGATTCGTTAGCCTTAGGTCTTAAGTTATGTTTAACTATATAATAACTGCCAGGACCAATGCGTACAGCCCGATTATCATTTGTTGGGCCAGCAATAGACTGCTGTTTTCCTTTGAGAACCAAATCATCACCTAAAGCAGCTTTTGTTAAATTATCAGCATCATCAAAGTTCCATTGTGCTGCGGGTATTGGAAGGCTATCATTAGCAACACTTGCTATGCTTGCAGTAACAACATTACAATTACATCCTAGGATTAATATAAAAAAAACGATAAAACTTACCTTTCTCATAACATTTATTACGCTCTGGTTTGCAGTAAATAATTGAAATCAATTGGTACAGGTCAAGAAAATGTCCTGTACCAATTGAGGTGTTTCCGACTTATTTTTAATTTAAAAAAGTCTCAAATCGATTTATTTCATTATTGCAAAGGCACTCCTACAGGAGGGATATCCTCAGTAGCCCATTCAGGCGTTAAAGCAATATTCAATAGGGTAATATCCGATACATAATAAGGCATACCCCCTGTAAATATTGACAAGGCATCTGTACTAAGCGCATATACACCATCAGCTGAAACTGATTTAGAAGTACTAAACTCCCCATTTACATACATTGATACTGACTCCTCTGATACCGTAAAGATGACTCTGCTCCATTCATAAAAATAGCCATAGCCACCGTATGAACCGACAGCTGGGAAATAATACCAACCATAATATGAGTAGTATGCTGCATCTGCATCTGAATTAGGGTGGAAAATTGGAGCGTAACTTGAATGATAATCCGCTGACATCATGAAATCATAGATAATGGTATACTCATTTACCTTATCTCCACCAACAGCAGGTAGTCCATGATTTATGGAATAGTGTGTTCCTGCATCAAGTAAAGCAGCACCATCAGTAGCAGTCACACCTGCTACAGCAGTGTGAATCATTGAACCTCCAAGCACAATATCATTACCAACAGTAGCCTTCTCTAGGTCTGATGCATCATCAAACAACCATTGACCCACCAATATTTCCGACAAATCTGGCATTGGAACAGGTGCTACAATTTTAAAGTATGAACTACCGACCGATTTATCAGCATATGAAATATCAAATTTAAGCGGTTTACTTGTACCGTACTCAATATTTAACTCAGCTAGTGTTGTATTAAATGTAACACGGTACATTTCTCCATTGGTAACTGCTGTTTTTTCAGTAAGAACAATATCACCTGTCGTTCCATCCATGGCAGTTATTTGCTCAATTGGCTTTGATACCAATAGTGAAAGCACGACTGGTTGCTCTCCTTTAAAACGCTCTTGCTCAGTTGGATCATATGATAATTCCGCTAACTCTTCCTCGGTATAAGGCAAACCAGTTACGGGATTAGGGTTATCCCATTTAATCGCGTAATTCGTTAAATACCTCTTGTCATTCCATCCTTCGCCATCGTTATCACAACTGGTGGCAAAAAGAATAACCATTCCAAGGAATATGGAAGTTAGCAACTTCAATTTTCTATGTTGAATATGTTTTGTCATGTTTTTCTTTTTTAAAATATTATCATCATTGCTATCAATAAAATGATAATTTTAGTTTTAGTCTTGAAGAATCCACATTACACCATCGCGACTATCTGTTTCAGAGCCAAACTGAGCGCTTAAAGCAGCGCGGTAATTATCAGCATTATCCGTTATTTCAGAGGCAGGATACATCCACCGTACCGGAATTTGCTCTACTAAATTAACTTCAGAAAACTTATAAGTAGGTACGCCGGTACGTCTGGTCATAAAGAATGATTCCCAACCTGAGTTTTCAGCCAACGCGATGTACTGTTGTTCCAAGATTTTGGTTAAACCTGCATCTCCAGTTTCATAAGCACCTGAACCGCTTAAATAATCATCTGTATCAGTGCTACTCACATTGTAGTACTCCATTGAGGCTCTAACGCCATTGTTATAATGCGTAGCAGCATCGGCAGAAATCCATCCTCTATGGGCAGCTTCGGCAATAATTAGCTCTTGCTCTACATAACCAATATAAATGGATGGTTGACCAGCAAAGTTATTGAAGCGGTCGGCATTAGGTTTTGATACTTCACCATTTGCTCTTTTTACGGCATTGGTATTAGCATCGTCTGAAATGTCGCAACCTTCATAAGAATCAAAATCCATTCTAACGCCTTCCGGATCATCCGGATTAGCTTCTAAAGCGACTAATGTAGGATCGGCTACTGAAAACAACCTTGGGTCATGATAATCCTTTAACATATCAATGTAAGTATCAAGGTAAACAATGATATTGATATATTGTGTATTATTCGGATTGTAAATGCCTCTAAAATCATCTTCATCCCAGTGTTCTATTTGCATGTTATCTTCCAACCCTTCCATCAAAGGATAATCGGCCGGGTTATTAATGATATTAGCGAATCGGCCTTTAACATTAAGATCTGCATCATCAGCCTTTATACTCAATGAAATAAGGGTACGAAGCGTAAACGTATTAATAACTTTCTGCCATGCTCTTAAATCTCCATCGAAATAAAAATCTCCGGTCAAGGTGACAGATGGGTTCTCATTAATATAGTCTGCTAACTCATTACTTGCTTCATCAAGCCATTCAAGACATTGAATATAGACCTCTTTTTGAGTATCATACTTAGGTCGGATGATTCCTTCCTCAGCTCTTGCGGCTTCTGACAGTGGGATATCTCCCATATCGCGGGTCATTTGAATATAGTAAATAGAACGTAAAAACTTAGCCATAATTAGATAAGCAGGAGCGTTCGCAGTTATAGCTTCCTCTTCCATCTTACCAATATCTTTGATATCGTTATAGCTAAAGCTTGATGAACCATATCGATAACTAAAATCTCCATAATCAGTATCGGCCCTCAGGTGATACTGCGAGTGCATGTATGTGTTATCAAATGATGCATAAGTACCTGGTATCAAAGCTGTAAACAACAAACCTGGAGCAACCGAATTGGGCTCATTGGGGTTTTCGCGTAACTCTTCAAAATCTAAACAACTACTAAGCAATGCTGTAGCCAGTAGAAGAGAGAATATCTTTATAGTATGTTTCATTATAGTACGAATTAAAATGCTAGATTAATATTGAAGCCATATGTTCTCTGCGAAGGCAATTGTAAATCGGTATTACTTCCGCCCATTGAGTAGGTATCTAAGTCTCCAAATGTATCTGCCTTGGTCCAGTATAATAAGTTACGGCCAACAAAAGATACAGATGCAGCATTTAAGAATGTGTTATCAAGTACTCTTCGTGGTAAATTATAAGTTAAGGTCACCTCTCTAAGCTTAATAAATGATTTGTCGATAAGGTTACTTTGCCACGCTCCCATGTAGTTTTTAGCCCAGCGTTGGTAGTCTACCATCACATCATTGGACGCGTATTGTCTGGTGTCAGAGATAATGTTTCCTTCCGGATCATATTCAACTTCACCACTTACTACTTTAACACCTTCAATAAGCATGGTATTAGCATCGCCGCCATAAGCATAAGCTATGTTCGATAATTCACGCTCTTGATGAACAGCATCAGGATGTGAACCTGAACGCCATAAATCGCGCTCATATTGATCATAAGTAACACCACCAAAACGACCGTCAATCAAGAATGATAAACTCACGTTTTTATAGTCAAAGGTATTGGTCATACTTAATGAGAAATCTGGCATTGTACTTCCATGGTTGACATAAAAATCTGTTACTACCGGCAAACCATTATCGCCAATAATCAACTGCCCATCAGGAGTTCTCTCCCAGTCCGTATACCAGTAATCATCAACTCCGGCTCCAATTTTAACATAACCTTCAGCCGTTTGTGGCGTTCCGTCCGGAAGATTTGGTAACTCATATAAGGTTTCATCCCATGTATCAAAGTTCACCAATACATTCCAGTTGAAGTTACGCTTCTTAATTGGTGTAGCATTAACGGTTAAATCAATACCTGTCTTACGTGTTTTTCTCCCATTCAGCAACATATTAGTATAACCTGCTGCTTCTGAAAAATTTAATGTATAAACAGCTGGCCCATATGTATTTTGATACCATGAAGCATCGATACCAAGGCGATTGTTAAAGAATTTAATTTCTAAGCCGGTTTCAAATGATGAGTTATAAGAAGGTTCCAAATCAGGGTTCTCCAGGTTATCAGGATATTCTGCATAAGGCAGGTTACGAATACGGCTTCCGGTTGAGTATGAATTTATAGCCCCATAAACTCCTAATTCACCAAGTTCATCACCACCCACTTTTGCATAGGCTCCACGTATCTTCAAATATGAAATGGCACTTGGTAAATTAACCATATTACTTATAATACCACTCATCGAAACAGATGGGTAAAAGAAAGATGAATTTTTCTCCGTTAAAACAGATGATTTATCTACACGCCCTGAAACATTCATAAACAAGTAATCTTTAAACCCAAAGTCGGCATAAGCATATAAACTATATACTCCTTTTTGTTCTTTGTAAGAAGTTGGTGTCACTCTGTCAATGGAGTTACTTAGTTTAAATACTCCCGGAACAACCAATTGTGTAGTACTTGCATAGGTGTAACTATACTTGTAAAGGCGTTGGTTACCACCAAAAGATGCCTGAACATCAAATGCGCCATCAAAGAATTTATCCGTATAATTTATAAGGAAATCGGTATTTGAAACCATGCTGTTATCCAGTGTCTGTGAAAATCGTCCTCCCCTGTCTGGCACATCATAATCGTACATATCAACAGGTACTTCTCTTTCACGAACTCTGCTATAGTTGTTAATATGTGTTCTTACAAACATGTCAAACTTGTCGTTAAACTTGTAGTTTAATTTCATAAAGCCTAGAATATCATTTTTCTTATATGGCTGTCTGTATTCATTGGCTACCAGGTATGGGTTATTGTAACGCCAGCTTTCTACCCAATTTTGTTCTATATCTTCTTTTCCTTCTCTCCAGTAGTCTTTATAATTGCGGATATCGTAGTGTGCACCACCCCAAATGGTCATGTTATAAACAGGTGAATGCGGACCATAGTTTGAACGAGGCATATTATCAGCAAACTGATAATTGTATTGTAAAGAGGCATCCAGGTTCAACTTATCAGTGATGTTTAATAATCCTCTTAAACGTAATGTGTTAATGTTTAATTTAGCACCCGGTACTGATGCCTTACTATAACGATAAGTATCAGAAACAGTAAATGACCCTTTTTCACCAACTGTTTGAACAGTTACATTGGTAGAGCTAAGCACACCTGTTTCCATAAAATTCCCTAGGTTATCCTCTCCGCGTGCAACCCATGGCGTAGGAATTCGCTCACCTGTTTCCGGATCGATTGGCGAATCGTACTGAGGCAATAAGCGACCATCAAATTTAGGCCCCCAAATTACATAGTCCATGTCGTTTTTCCCACCGCCTTTACCATCTACATACTCGTAAATACCACTGTCTCCAGGACCATAATCAGTTTGTGCATGTGGAATTCGTAAAAAACCTGTTTGAAACGTATTAGAGGAATTAACGGTAACCGTTGTACCTTTATCGCCCTTTCCCCCTGATTTAGTTGTGATTTGAATGGCTCCATCTCTACCTGCTGAACCATAAAGGGCAGATGCGGCAGCGGCCTTCAAAACGGAGAAACTTTCTATATCGTCTGAATTAATATTCCACATATCGGTTCCTACTGGCACGCCATCAACCACAATTAATGGCACTTCTCCTCGTAAATAGATTCCTGGGTCTGAAAAGAATTCATTACTGTTAGTAATTGTCAAACCAGCCACTTTACCGGTCATTGATTCAATAACGTTAGGTGCAATGGCTTTTTGCACTGACTTACCATCTACTTCCTGAATGGCATATCCAACGCGCTTTTTCTCTTTTGAGATACCAAGGGCGGTAACAACTACTTCGTCCAAATCGGTAAATGCTTCAACAAGCGTAATGTTAATATTGGTTCTGCTCGCAACAACTATCTCCTGACTTTCGAATCCAATAAACGAATATACAATGGTACTTTCAGACGAACTAACACTGATTTCATAGCTACCGTCGATATTGGTAATAACGCCATTGATGGAGTTACCCTTTTCAAAAACATTAACTCCTGGTAAGGGATCGCCTGCAACATCAGTAACATTCCCTTTAATTAATAATGTTTGATTTTGAATTGCTCGATTCGTTTCTTCTGATACTGTAGGAATAAACACTATGAAATCACCTTGCAAACGATATAAATAATCAGTTCCATCCAGCAATTCATCCAGCACCTCAGTAAGTTCTTTGTCTTGCACATGTATACTTACTTCGCGATTGAGTTCAACAAAATCGGCACTATACGCAAAGCGATAATCGCTTTGTTTTTCGATAGCATTTAGCACATCAATCAAAGTCCCATTTTTGATTTTCAAATCAAGTTTTTGTGCCTTTAGTGAAGCAGACAAGTTCAATCCGCAAAATACAATCATCAATACAATTAACTTCATAACCCTAAAGAGTTTTGTTCCACCTACAGCATGCCGAGGCGGTTTCATAAACCACATTTTTTTCATAGATTTGATATGTTTAAATAGTAATTAAACCTGCTTATGCAGATACAAATCAGGGAAGTGGTCGCAACACTTTCCTGATTTCTCAAACAATTATTTTTTATACTTTATTGACTTATATCTCGTCTTATCTAGTGTTACTTTAAAAATGTTATTTTCAGTTTTAATTTTCACTGGTAATGACAGCTGTACGACATCCAGAACATCATCTAAACGATCGTTTTCAATGGTTAAGCTGATATTCAAATTTCGAAGAACCTCATTATCTTCGACGGCGATTACTACACCATAGCGCTGCTCCAGAGAAGTGAAAAAATCAAACAGATTACTATTTTTAAAATGCAAAATGCCATCTTTCCACGATGAGTAGTTCTCTGTACGAACATGTGAAAGCGAGAGCTTTTGTTGATTCATATTAACACTTGCCCTTTGCCCCGGCTCTAATATTTTGATAAAGTCAGGGACATCATCCATGGTAATTTCAATACTTCCTTCTTCAAGCACCACATCTATTGATTGCTCAGCTTTATAAGCATTCACGTTAAAACGTGTACCCAGCACCCTAACATTTAAATCATTAACGTTAAGCAAAAAGTCTTTTGAAGATTTTTTTCGCACATCAAAAAAAGCTTCGCCTGTCATATCAGCACTTCGTTTAAATGAAAACAGAATTGGATTATAGCTTATACTTGAATTGGCATTTAAATGAACAACTGTTGAATCTGGTAAAACAACCTCAATAGTTTGCCCTTTCACAGTTTGCACCGTTAGCACATTCTCAGGCTTAAAAATAAATAGATAAGTTGAAAGCAATAAGCCTATCAACACGATTGAAGCAATGGCTAAAACAGGCTTTATCCATATGAAACGGTTCTTTGGCGAACATTGAACCTGATTTTCAATCGCTCTCCATGCATTCATTGTGGACAAGGGAAGCATTTCCATTTCCTTACTCTTCCACTCTGTTTTCTTTTTCTGAAAAAATTGCAGGTTCAAGTCATCCTTTCTCACAAAACTTAAAAGGATATCTTGCTCTCCTTTAGTAGCAATTCCATTCAGATATTTTTCTATAATTCTTTCCATTTATCCGTTGCGTTTCTACTTGAAATACCCGGACAATAAAAAAAACCCTACCTGTTTCTTTGAAAAAAATTAATAATCCAGAAAAAGATTAATCAGAATACCCAAAGCAGGAAACTTTTCTATTAGATGTTCACGAACTTTTTTCTTTCCAATGGCAATATGTTTTTCAACTGCTTTTATGGAGATACCGAGTTGATTTGCAATATCCTGTTGTTTAACACCGTCTATCTTACTCAATACAAAAACCTGACGGCATTTTTCAGGAAGGCTTTCAAGAGCATTGTCCAACTCTTTTAATAATAACTCCTCCAGCGCTTCTTCTTCTTCACCCAAAAAGTCATAATGGCTTAGAAACTGAAGGTTTTCTATTTTAGCAGAGTTAATATGTGAAATGTAGGTTTTGTGATTACGTAAATAGTTTAAACACCTGTTACGAACTGACTTAAACATTAAGGCCTCAGCTGATTTATCTGGCATCACTTCATGGCGCTTATTCCACATGTTTATAAATGCATCCTGAACAATATCCTCAGCTGTTTCTCTATTTTCGATAAACAAACAAGCGTAATTTAATAAACGTGGGTAAGTCCGTTGAAAAAAGTATTCAAAGCTTTTGATGCAACCTTTGGATATCGATTTCAATAACACTTGCTCTGACTTTAAACCACATTTATTATTCACCATTGTAATTAAAATATTTGCAGAACAAGGTATAAACTTTATTGTAATCTTATAATAGTTTTTTTAGTAGTACTAATAGTAATGATGAATTACCCTATCCAAACCAATGTATGTCATATGTGAATCGCTACACATCCTCATTTCTTATTCTGGTAAACGAAAAATTACTCGAGAAATGTAATTGCGTTGAAAAATACCTCTATACGTTTTGGAATTAAGTGAAATCAGGAGCTATACAAAGGATCGATTGGGTATTGATAAATTCAATAGTATTTATATTCGACAAGCAGAATGATACTCCAGGTCACATACAAAACATGCGAACTATCCACCGATAGTTCGCATGTATTTTATAAAGATCGAATTAATTTAGTTTGCAACAGGCGTAGCATTGCCTTTTTTATTAACGGTAATGGTCGCAATTGATCCGTCATCTCCAAAGACAATGTCAACTCCCTTTTCTTTATATTCCTCAATCATTTGAGCCTGCTCTTCAGGGCTGTACTTTTTAGCATTTTCTGCACGTTGTTCCTTAATATCATCTCCCCCATTCAAAGAGAAGTTAATAGGGATGGTAAAGCTCACATTAACAGCTCTCCCACGCTGTTTACCAGGCTTCCATTGCGGCATCGATGAAACAACACGAACAGCCTCATCATCGAGTATGGTATGGCCGCTGCTTCTGGCAACTTCAACATTTTTAACATAGCCATCATCACCAATAATAAAAGTAATGTATGATCGTCCGAAGGCACCTGCCGCCTGAGCTTCAGAAGGGTACTTTACCTTCTTGGCAATATATTCTCTCAAGCCCTGCTCTTTACCCGGAAACTCAGGCATCTTTTCAACTATAAAAAACACTTCTCCAGTTCCGGATTTAAGCTGTGCATTGGAATTTTCAATAGCCTCTTTCATTTCACTTTCTTCCTGGGTTAGCTCTGGCGGTACATCGCGCAGCTCACAGGCAAACAGCACTGCCACCATTGACAGAGTAACAATGGCAAACACTGATTTTAAACTAAATATTTTTTGAATATTATCTTTCTTCATCATGGTAAATCGTTTTTTTGTAAGCGACTGATTGAAGTTATTAACCGGCAACAGGCGGGCACCCGTAGCCTGAAACAACAACAACTCTTTGTAACTTTTAGCTGAATAACCTTTTTCAAGTACCTGTTGATCGGCCTGAAACTCATGTAGTTCTTTTAGCAAACTGCGCAAGAACCACGCAAAAGGATTGAACCATTGAACAATCAGCAGTAATTCGAGTAAAAGCACATCCCAACTATGCTTTAAGCGAACATGTGTGAGCTCGTGAATCATGATCTGCTCCAACTCCTCATCAGAGTATCGCGACTGATTGACAAACACCACATTAAAGAATGAAAACGGGTTAAACTGACCGGGCAGATCAGCTACTTTATACCCCTTAAAATTAACCAGATTTACTTGACCGGCCAATCCGCCCAATCGGATAAAACCATAAAGCAAACGCAGCATTAAGCCTCCGCAACCAATAATGTACAACCATTTAAATGCAGCAGATTGTGCCACCACCGGCACAACCACAGCTTTTGTATTTTGGGCATAAACAGTTATGGTTTCAAGTACGTTACCCACATATACCTCGCCCTCGGGCACCATTGTTCTGTATATCGAAAAGCTTATTAACGGAACAACAGTAGCCAGCAATAAAGCGCTTAATAAGTAAAAGCGATTAAACTTAAATGTTGGTTCGTAATGCATTACCAGCCGGTAAAAGGCTGTTAAAAAACCTAATATAACCGCTGATTCAAATAAATAATTGACTATTACATCCATAGTATTAGTTGTTAAGACTAACAGGATTGCAGCAACAATACCAATAAGGCTTATGAAGTGGTTCCATAACAGATAAAAGTGTCTGCAATCTTATCAGTTTAAATCACCACCACATAAATTGTAGCTGCTATTCCTTATCCAAATCTTTCTTTACATCATTCAATAATTCTTCCAGATCTTTGACATCCATATTATCTTCCTTTGCAAAAAAGGATACCATATTTCTAAAGGAATTCTGAAAATAATTTGACATAAAGCGGTTCATAAAAGCTTTTTTATAAAGCTCTTTCGACACTACCGGAAAATACACATACCCTTTGCCTACCTTTTCATGGTCGACAAATCCTTTGTTCTCGAGAATACGTACAATGGTGGATACGGTATTGTAAGCCGGCTTGGGTTCCGGCATAAGTTCTACGATGCTTTTAACATTGGTTTTGCCCAGCTCCCATAGTTTTTGCATCACTTGTTCTTCTGCTTTGGTCAATTCTTTCATTCTATTCAACTAAATTGTTAGTTCAAATATAAGGCATCTTTTTCTGCAGGCAAACTTTTTCCACTATATTTTTAGTTGAAAGAACTTTTACACTTCTTCCTTTTGCATAATCTTAACAGCCAGATCCAGTACAAAATCATGTTTCTTTAGTAATAGTTCGGCATCACCCTCGTCATATGCCTGAAGGGTAATAACATCAATCAGCCCCATACCCAGTGCTTTAAAAACACGCTTGAACTGCTCAATGGTCATGTCACAATCTCCCTCTCCCGAACCGGCCGGCAATATTAATGCAGCTCGCTTTCCATATAGCTTCTTATTGGCAAAATAAGGTCTGAAACGATCTATCATCAGTTTAGTTTGTGCCGAGGGGCCAAACCAGTATATGGGTGTTCCGAAAATAATCACATCAGCCCACTCAAGGTTCTTATACAAAACGTTCATACCATCGTTTTGGATACATTCCTGATCTTCCGCTTTACAACGACGACAATCGATGCAAGGCTGTATTTTATGATGATAGAGATAATAGGTTCGGCAGGTAACACCTTTACCTGATAAATGCTCCGTCAAACGATTGGCCATCGTGGCTGTATTACCATTGATCCGTGGGCTTCCTATAAATATTGCGACGTTCATAAGGCTTAGATTAAAATATTAACATTCAATATACTAATGTTTTATGAGTTTTTCTAGCCTGATATGAATTTTCGCTGTAACAAATGAAGAAACACGAGCGTCCTACTCCTGAATATCAAAAACTACAACTATGAAAAACTTCTTTCTTATAATATCGGCCTTTACTTTTGTTTTACTAACGACAACCAAGGGTCTTGCACAGGAGAAATCTAAAAACATTGTGAGCATTGAAGAAAAGAATGGTAAAAACATAATCAAAGCTCCCGGTGTAAAACTAGAGGTTGATGAACGCAATGATACCATAACCAAAATCACAATTGGCAGACGCCGTTTTGAAGTCATTGAGGATCACGATCGGGCACGCATCAGAATGGTGCGGGTGCCTCGCGAGAAGTTCAAAGGCCACTGGGCCGGTTGCGATTTGGGTTTTAATGGTTACATGACATCTGATTTCTCAACCGACCTGCCTCCCGAGGCCATGTTTATGGATTTAAATGCATCTAAGTCGGTTATGTTTAGCATTAACTTCCTGCAATATAACATTGGACTACAAAAACATAAAAACAACTTTGGAATGGTGCTTGGTGCCGGCTGGACATTCTATAACTATCGCACCGACCTGCCTTATACCTTTGAGCGTGATCCGGAAACCGGCAAAACCATTGGCGTACCAATACCTGAAGAGCGAAAAGTGGAGAAAAACAAGATAACCACATCATTTATTAATATCCCGCTTTTGTTTGAGTTACAAATACCGGCGTCTGAACAATTTCATCGTTTCTATATTTCAGCGGGCCCCTACTGTGGTTTTAAACTGGGCGGACACACAAAAGTTGTTTATAAAGAGAACGGGGACCGCAGCAAAGACAAAGGTCGCGACGATATCAACCTGACGGCATTCCAGTATGGAGCAATGGTACGTATGGGTTATCGCTTTATTAATTTGTATGCCTCCTACAATTTCTCAACTTTGTACAGCGAAAACAGAGGACCGGAGCTTTATCCTTTTACAATAGGACTATCGCTTATTCAATTTTAAAAAATATCAGATACCATGCAAAAGCTACTTGTAACAACCATATTACTTCTTCTCATACCGTTATTTGGCATGCAGGCACAGACGATAGAGCCTGAAATAGCATCGCTGTATGAACGCCATTGGGAAATAGAATCGGGAATTTACAGGGTACTGAAAGACGGCAAGGTTGGTATTATAAAAGCCAATGGTGAAATTATTGTGCCATGTGAATACAACCAGGTATGGAACCTTGATGACAATGGTTTTTTCAGAGTATTAAAATCAGGTAAAGCAGGGGTTTTTCACATCAGCGGGCAAATCATTATTCCAACTGAATATGACCAGGTGTGGCCATTTAACGATGGCTTGGCAAAAGTGCTAAAACATGGTAAACTCGGTTATTTCAATAAAGAAGGTGAACAGGTCGTTCCTTGCGAATACCAACAGATATGGGCCTTTGACAATGACAGGGCCCGGGTTCTCAGAGCTGGTAAAATTGGCTATATCGACAGGAATGGAAATGAAATCATTCCTTGTGAATATCAGCAAATATGGTCATTTGAAGATGGTAAAGCGCGCATACTGAAGGATGGAAAAGTAGGTTACATCGATTACATGGGAAATGAAATAATTCCTCCGATGTATTCTCACATATGGGAGTTTGAAGACGGAAAAGCCAAAGCATTACTTGAAGGTCAAATGGTATGGATCAATGAAAGTGGACAGCCACTGGACATACCAATACCAACCAATGATTATGACGAATCACCATCAACGAAAATTACCACGAAAGGCAATAAGGAAAAAGAAGTATTGATTGAAGATGAAGATGGTAATAAAACGCATATACGAATTTTAGGTGGTGACATTGTGGTCAATGAAAAAGGCAATGACACCTATATTGAAATTGGTGGCAGAGACAGGGACCGCTACAGGTACAGATCAAGACGGTTCAAGGGCCACTATACCGGAATTGAATTTGGCTTTAACAACTATGTCACATACAATAACAGCACCAGCCTGCCTGCTTCAGATTCATACATGGAACTGGATGCCGGCAAATCGAACACCTGGGCCATTAATGCCATTCAATGGAGTATTGGCCTCGACAGACGTGGCAACATTGGCCTTGTTACCGGCCTGGGAATTGAATGGAACAACTATCATTTCTCAAACCCCATCATCTTAACAAAAGACGATGAAGGCAACATCACTTATGAAGATGCAACCCGTCCGCTTGATAAAAACAAACTGGTGACTACGCATTTGAACGTGCCCTTGCTTATGGAATTCCAGATACCCACTAACCGGCACCGCAATTCATTTTATTTCTCGGCCGGAGGTATTGGTGGCATGCGCATAAACTCATATAACCGTATTGTATACGATGATAATGAAGCTCCGCACAAGCAAAAGAAAAAAGGCAGCTATAACATACAAAAGTTTAGATACGGCGCCATGGTGCGCATGGGTTACCGTGCCATTAACCTCTATGGCACCTACTACTTCTCTACCCTATTTGAAGAGAATAAAGGCCCCGAATTGTATCCGGTATCGGTAGGACTCTCTGTCTACCTTGATTTATAAAACAACTTTATATAATTAATAAGGCATGGCCCACAAAGTAGTTTCTTTGCAGGCCATTTTTTTTGTATAAAAACAGTACAAAAGGTTACAGCTTATACACGCGATAAGGGCATCTTATCAAAGGAAAGGATCAACCCATGTAATTAATGAGTACAATTATTATTGTAATAATATATTTGCCGGACACACTTTAAAATATAATACATGAAAAAAATTCTATTGCTAGTAATAGCATGTGCACTGACAAGCGTAGGCTTTGCGCAAAAACTAAAAACAATTGATGGCAAGCCCGATTGCATCAAAGGCGATCAGAATATAAACATCATATTTACTTATGATGACCTGAAGGTTGGCAAGATGGATGAAAGCGACTATATCAAACGCGAAATTTCAGAACGCGACGAAAAAGAGCAGGGTACAGGAGAAGAATGGAGTGGCAAATGGAAAAAAGACCAAACAGACAGATATCCGGTAAAATTCATTGAGCTGTTTAACATTCATGGCGGTAAGCTGTTTGGCTCAAAAGTCGTTGCCAATAACGAAACAGCTAAATACACCATGTGTGTAAATACGTCGTTCATCGAACCGGGTTTTAACGTGGGCGTAATGAGAAAGCCTGCTAAGACAAACCATATCATTACCATTTTTGAAACGGCTAATCCTGATGTGATCCTCCATAAGCTGGAAATTATTGCCAGCCCGGGAACAGGAGCTGCAGGTTACGATTTTGATGCAGGTTTGCGTATCCAGGAGTCTTTTGCAAAAGCTGCCAAAGAATATGCCCAATACATGTATAAGAAACATTTAAAATAGGTTTCAGATATACCATTCAAATGCCCGTTACGATAAAGTATCGGGCATTTTTGATACTATCATTAAAAAGTGGGACCTGCAGGGATCACAAACAAAAGTTGACTCCAAACACAAAATCTGATCATAGAAAAAGTTTTTTACGGATGTAATCGTTTCATTCCCGATAGATATTTCTGCCCGGTTTAATTAATCAATCCTTCATAGTTCCTTCGATGTTTGTTCGATGTTCGTTCGATGTTTGTTCGATGTTTGTTCGATGATAACTCAATAAACATTGAGGCTGATTTAATGGATCAATAGGTTAATTTTTGAGAAATACAGGTATTAATGGATCATATACAAAAGCTGGGTCTAATCTGGAAATGTTTAATTTTCTGGCGAATTAGAAATAAACTAAAGAGGCTATTAAGGAAGTTACCAGCTTTTCTAAATGCATAATGGATCCAGTTTGTAAATAAGATATTTCTTAGGCTGAAGACCTAAAACATCACAACAAGGGGCGTTGCCTTTTAGTGTTCGAAAAGAAGTTTTATAAACGTATAGATCTATGCATCATGTAAATCAGCTCTCCTCCTTACAAAAAGCTACTCTTTACTGTTATTATTGTTCAATATGCTCATAGCAAGCAAATAACC
>NZ_JBNGPA010000026.1:0-84982 GCF_050589845.1 Carboxylicivirga agarovorans
TAATTGCATTAGTCAAATATGTGTTTAACAATAATGCGTATAAAGAGTAGCTTTTTGTAAGGAGGAGAGCTGATTTACATGATGCATAGATCTATACGTTTATAAAACTTCTTTTCGAACACTAAAAGGCAAAGCGCAGCGTCGCCCCGGGTTTGCTATGCAATTAAAAACCGGTGCAACAGCACTTGTTATTCAACGCACTTCTGTTCCATGCAGCGGAAGGGCAAATGTCCGATTGCGTATCTATTTTATGTGACAGTTGAATTGATAAAAAGTTGATAAGTTGAAGGGTTTAGAAGTTGAAAGATTAAACTGATAAACTGCCGAACTGATAAATCGTCGAACCGAGGAATGGATTGACAGCTTCGATATATTTAAACCTCCGGTGCTGCCGCGCGAAGGGTAAACTATTAAACGATACTATTTAACCAAACTGCAACTAGCAGGCTGTAAGTCTGCCACATCATAGCGAAGTGATTATAACGGCTGCGCCATTATTATTTTACCCTTAATGACTACCATCGACTACATTAATTAGGGGAATAAGAGCAAAAAAAAGAGGCTGTCCAAATTTTATGTTTCATGCCAAGACAACAAAGTATATGATGTTATTTTTTCAACACCTTGCGTGCTCCGCGTTTTTCTTCGTTTGCGTTCTTTGCGAGCAATATCCTACATTTTGGACATCCCCATATTCACAATAAATTCTGTATTATTCGGCCTGTCCGTCTTCGTTATAAGAGTTGTACAGGTAATCGTTAAAAGGAAAGCGTTGCGTGTGAATCTTTTTGACCTCGTCGTAAATCATTTGTTTAAACTCCACAAAGTTCACCTTGTTTTTAGCCGAAATAAAAATACAGTCGGCTTGTTGTCCCATCCATGTTTCTTTCAGGTCGTCCAGCGAATAGTTCTCACGTTTCTTTGGTGTTAAATCATCTTCATCCTTTGGTGTGTACTCATAGGCATCCACCTTATTAAATACAAGGATGTTTGGTTTAACGGTCTTGTCTATCTCACTGAGTGTTTTATTCACTACTTCGATCTGCTGTTCAAAACCAGGGTGTGAAACATCAACCACATGCAGCAGAATATCAGCCTCGCGTACCTCGTCAAGGGTCGATTTGAATGATTCGACCAGGTGGTGGGGGAGTTTTCGTATAAATCCTACTGTATCAGCTAGTAAGAATGGAATGTTGTCTACAACTACTTTGCGAACGGTAGTGTCTAAAGTTGCAAAGAGTTTATTCTCGGCAAAAACCTCCGATTTACTCAGTACATTCATCAATGTACTTTTGCCCACATTGGTATATCCCACCAGTGCTACTCTAACCAGCTTACCACGATTCTGTCGTTGCGTGGCCATTTGTCGGTCAATCTTTTTCAGGTCGGTTTTAAGCTTGGCGATCTTATCACGTATAATACGGCGGTCTGTTTCAATTTCTTTCTCACCCGGACCGCGCATACCGATACCACCACGCTGACGCTCTAGGTGCGTCCACATGCGCGTTAGTCGCGGTAATAAATATTGATATTGAGCTAGCTCAACCTGGGTTTTGGCGTGGGCTGTTTGCGCCCGGCGGGCAAAAATATCAAGTATAAGGTTGGTACGGTCAAGCACCAGTACTTTTAGTTCGCGTTCAAGGTTACGAAGTTGAGATGGCGACAGCTCATCATCGAAAATGATGGTTTTAACTTCATGAACTTTCATGAAATCGATTATTTCCTGGAGCTTACCACGACCAACAAAGGTTTTTGGATCGGGCATGGTCAGGTTCTGAGTAAAGCGTTCAAAAGGAATAGCTCCTGCCGTTTCAGCGAGGAAAGCTAACTCATCTAAATACTCATTCACTTGCTGCATTGATACTTCGGGTGTTTTAACCGCTACCAATACAACTTTTTCCAGGTCCTTTTGTGATGAAGGATTCTCAATCATTTACTACTTCTTTACGTCTTACTTAATTAGAACGACAAATATAACTCAATTTCAGGGTAACAAAAAACCCCGCTGAAGCGGGGTTTTTTATATTGTTACTGTAGTAGTTACTACTGCAATACAAAGTTGATAGGCACAGTATAAGATACTTTTACTGCTTTACCTCTTTGCTTTCCTGGTTTCCACGCTGGCATGGCATTTACCACACGAATCGCTTCTTTGTCCAGGTTAGGGTCAACACCACGGGCAATTTTCACATCAGTTACTTTACCTTTAGTGTTAACAACGAAAGACACATAAACACGACCCTGGATTCCGTTTTCCTGAGCAATTACAGGATACTTCACCGATTGTGCAATGTACTTACGCAATGCCTCTTCACCTCCCGGGAATTCAGGCATGTCTTCTACAATAAAGAAGACCGGTGCATCGTCAGACTCTTCTTCTTCCATGGCCAGGTCTGAGAAATCGATCTCAGTGTCTTCATCCATTTCAGTGTCTTCGATGTCTAATTCTTCGTCCAACTCCACGTCATCTTCTACGATGTTCAATACGTCAGCAACCTTTGGTGGTGGCGGTGGTGGTGGCGGTTTTACTTCTTCCTGCCTTGTAATAGGCATGATTTCTTCCTCGGCTTCAAGCTCTTCTACCATCTCAAACTGAGATGCATCCACATCGGTAGAGGTCCATTCGAAAGCAATCAATACAATTGCCAATGTAACCACCATTCCGATCTGCATAAAGACGCTCTTCTTGTTCTCAAGATCTGCCTTCGGCGACTTTTTTACTTCCATAATAGATCAAAGTTTTGGTGCCTAAAGATAGCTATTATTACCAGTTATTCTCAATTCAAAAGAGGATTCTAATTCCCTCACCCAAATTTTGAGTGCATAAAAATAGAATTTTAAAATCAAATTCCATTCAAATTTCCATAGTTTTTATGGGAAGTGTCAAGTTAGGCTGTTTTAAAATTAGTTAATTTGACAATAATCATCAATCCAAAACCAAATTAATTGTTGGACGCTACGAAAAAACAATTATATTTGCATCGCAAAAATGACAAAGGGTCATTTAAAAAAAGATTAACATGATGGGGGATTAGCTCAGTTGGCTAGAGCGTTTGACTGGCAGTCAAAAGGTCAGCGGTTCGATTCCGCTATTCTCCACATTGAAAATAAAGGCGTTCGGAGGCTTCCACTCTGGGCGCTTTTTTTGTTTGTAATAATTTCGCCGTGTTTTATTTGATGGTATCACTTAATGTTCCACTCATTGCAGCTGGAAATGCTACAAGTATTATTCTTTTTATTGCAAGTATATTGTCAAATCCCCAAGGGCATTTTTGAATTAGCGTCAGAATTAAAGCTACAACGAGCAAAGAAATTAAGTAGGTACCAATGACACGTTTGATAAAATGCGTTACATACCCTTTTAAGGTTACTTTGTAAAAATTGAAATAGACAAAGATTGATATTAATAATAATGAAAGGATTGATATAGCAAGGACATTCTGGTCCGGTAATAATTCACCAAGATTCCAAACTTCTTCTGTAAGAGAAACGGGTATAGCCAATAGGGCAGATCCAATAATAACCTGCATTATATCCCGGGGCTTAAATTCAAGCATCAGGGGTTTTAATGCATAGCTAATGATATCACCTGATTTGTCTGCAATTGGTACAACTCTATGCAGGTAACCACCGATTCTTTTTATGGTCGATTCCTTAATTTCTACTCTTTGCTCCATAATATTGTTTAAAAGGTTGCCATTTCATTTATAATACAAAAAGGCATGTTATTCTTCAAGTAGCAAATCTGACCACTGAATTGTGGAAGATTATATATCTTTCCATAAGAATTCGACCCGATACTATTTTCCCTCTTCTTGGATTTTATTAGCCCTGCCGCAAGAAAGGTATTAGATTTATTCTACTCTGTGGCAATGATGTTTAACTCCCCATCTGCGACACCCATGTATAGCCTACTGTTCCAACAAGGAACACCATCCACAATATACCATTGTAACTTTCCATTCCAATTAGTGGCAGCGCAATTGTTAATGCCCATATGGCGCTAAGTAGCAGACTGTAATACAAATGTTTGGTAAATGATTTTGTTTCCCAGCGTGCAAAGGTAGATGAGAATGGCAGGGTAAGCAGCATGGAACCAATGGCGCCGGTAACAGGATACCACTCGAACTGAAGGTGCAAGACAAACTGGATGAGTGCTGAGACCAGCAGAAATGCCATAATGTTGGATCCTATAATTTCTCCCTTGTCTAAGGCATGCTTCCCGTATTTATTAAAACGCATGAATATATTGAAGATGGGATTGATGGTCCATACCATAAATACAAAGCAAATATACACACCCACTATAACTGAAAAGACAGGAGCCAGTTCGGAACTGGTAGTACTTATTTTTCGTGCGATGCGCATCAGAATAAAGATACCGATGATAAAACCCCAGCGTGCCCCTGACGATAAGCCATTGATCCAGTTGTAATATTTGTAAAAGGCATTAAACAAAGGGTTCTGTGCTTTAATGGCCATTACAAGACCTGACTTGGCATAATCGCTGTTTGGGTCGAGCATAACCGCCGATTTAAAATGCTCTAAGGATTCTTTTACCTGACCAGTATCCAGTGAAGACCATCCTTTGGCAGCAAAGGCATATGCGCTTTCCGGATTATCGTTTAGGGCTTCATTGGCCACCATGTCGGCCTCCCTGTATTTGCCCAATCCGCGTAAAATAATTGATTTAACCTGTTTTGAAGAAGCATGTTCAGGGTTAATGCCCAGCGCTTTATCGATTGTTATCAGGCCCTTTTGGTGTTCGCCCTGATCATTGAGTATGGCAGCATACATGCAAAGATAATCTTCATCTTCAGGGTCAATACGCAGGGCTTCCCGGATGGCCTTACCTGCTTCATCGTAATTATCTGTATTTAAATAGCATTTTGATAAGACGTAATAAGCATAGGCCGAGTGAGGTATCAAACCAACTGCCTTTCGGGCTTCGTTGATTGCTTCATCTGTTTTACCTGTTTCAGCATGACACAGTGCCAGTAAGGAGTAATAAATACCATTATTCGGATCGTCTAATAGTTGCGCCCTTATCTCTTGTTCGGCCTGGGCATATTTATCCTGTTGTATTAGTAATTCAATTCGTGCAACCTGACTCATTTGACTATTTAATATTTAGGTAGTTTAAAATATCATCGTACTGTCCACTTTGATTGGAGTAGACCGCATAATTTTTCGCTGTTTCGAACCAGACCTTGCTTGATGGTTTGATACGCTTAATGTGCGAAAGAAAATCTTTTGTTTTGATGGGCGTTTCTTTGCCGGTTTCGATAATGGTCTTTAGCTTCTCCTCAATGGTAAGATCAACCAATGCTTTAATGTCAGCTCCTGTATAATCTTTGGCATTCTTCGCTATTTTCTGGATGTCAATATCCATAGCAGGCTTGTCTTTCAACTGAATATCAATAATCTCCTTTCTGGCTTCCACATCCGGCGGTGGTATGAAAATAATGCGGTCGAATCGTCCGGGGCGTTTAAAAGCAGAATCGATATGCCAGGGAGCATTAGTCGCTCCAAGTATTAATATGCCATCGTTCTCAGCCTGTAATCCGTCCATCTCCTGTAAAAACTGGTTAATAACATTTTTACCTGCACTATTCTTCATATCGGTGCGGTTGGCCCCAAGTGCGTCTACCTCGTCAAAGAAAATCACACAGGGGGTATTCTTACGGGCATATTCAAAGATATCATGCAATTGCCGTTCGCTCTGGCCAAGGTACATATCCAATACATCATTGATGCCAACCGATATAAAAGCAGAGTCAATTTCACCAGCTGTTGCACGGGCAATATGTGTTTTACCACATCCCGGAGGTCCGTACAGAAGTATTCCGCCACCGATCTTTTTGCCATATTGCTTAAATAAATCGGCGTGCTTAATAGGATTAATAATCTTCATGGCGATGTCTTCCTTAACGGATTTCATACCACCGACATCCTTAAAAGACACATTGGGTTTTTCAAGGGGGATGATTGGTGCCGCGGGTTTATCCTCAACCATTAGCCTCACTTTATCCTCTTCTTCCCTTTCTTCATCTTCGGGCTGATTAAACAATTCATCCAGTTCATCATCTTCATAGTCCGGAGCAAGTTCTTTTAATACACGGTAAAGACGATTGGCGGCCGATACGTTTTCTTCTTTATTATATAGAAGAATCAACAACTTGTAGGCTTTGACATCCTTCGTTCCTCCCTCTATTATATGCTCCAGCATTAATATACCTTGCGATACTTTGTTGTTTTTATAGAGTATACCGGCATATTCCAATTGATAACTCTTGTCGTTATCATACAGTTTTTTACAAACTGATTCTGCTTCATCCCAATGATCGGCCTCTTTTAAGGCCTCAAAATACATTTGTAACAAAACCGGATTGTCCGGTGATAAGTCCACCGCACTCTTCAACTGCTGTATCTTCTCGTTATTCATATGTCATGCAATACTATAAATTTCTTTTTTTAAAGCCTGAATAGCGTTCTCAAGCCATATTCTTCAGCAAAGCCTCATACAAACTTCACAGCTCATCCGACGAATGTGTCAGTTGGTCTGGTTTTACAGGACTTTACTATATGTTGTTGTCGTCACAGGCCACGGTATGCATTCGACGAAATTGTAAAGCTTAGCCGGCCGGGGAGGCAGGTCGGCTGGTTTTCGTTGAACAGATACTAAATTAAGTGTTTTATCTAAACAACAATTATTACATTGATAAATAAAGTAAAAACACTGATGAATGAGGGTGTTGCAAGAGTTAATGAGTTTAGTAGTTGAAGAGTTGAATTGTTTAACCGTCTAACCGTCGAATTGCATGTTGACAATGGACTTTTATTTACCAAAGAGTCTTGCCAAAAACCCTTTCTTCCTTTTTCTGATGACCCAGATTAATTCCGTCGTATGTCGCTTAACTAAACTGTTTGGTCCCAATTTTCCCCAGGCGAACCCGTCTTTGTTTTCTGATCTTCTCAGGTCCGCAATCAACCAGTCATCTCCCTCGAATTCGTTCAGGAAATCAGCAAACTGATTGTTATTCGTTATGAAATCGACCTTTTCATGGATATTACTCCCATTTTGCCATACGTCAAAGACAACATTATCATGAATTTCGTTTAAATAATTTTCAGATGGCGATTCATAAAAGTCAATCAGGCTTTTTAGAAATTCATTTAAATTGTCTGAATATTTTATGAACACAGCAGGGTCATGGCAAGCATAGTAAACATGTCCCAATGATCCGTCATTTAATATGTCAAGAATCCAGAAATTGCCAAAGCCATCATGCCCAAGCGATATTGAATGAGGAGATAGTTCAGTAAATCCAAATTGCCCAATTGAAGAGAAGTCTATGTTTCCCAGTCCATAACCGTCCCATCCCCGTGTTTCCTTTAGTATCTCTATTAGTTCATCGTCTATTGTTTCACTTGGGAAGCCGGTTTGTAGTTTGCTGATTTCTGTATCACTTAAACCATCCTGAAATTCAAGTGAATAGTCTTCACCATCTTCGTCTGTAAAGATGGAATTCTTTAGTGTCTCCAGGATCTCAATATTACTCATGATTTGTTATTTATTTAGCCTGAGGCTTATGGGTCTCGTATTAACGATTGTAGCATGCCAGCTTATTAACCTGAGGACCAAATGTTATGTCGACCTCAGGTTATTTGCCGACTGTGTTGTTACGGGCTTTTATTTTTCTATCATAATCAATGGATATTTCATCATTGCATTTGCATCAACCAGGTGCATCTCACTTTTAATATCAGGATTTATTATTGCTTTATTATGGTATCATGCATTGACATCCCATCATTAGTTATCTTAACGATATAAGTTCCATTAGGAAATTCTGTTATATTAACCACCAGGGATCGGCTATTTGCTCGTTCCATAATAATTTTCCGGCCAAGCATATTGAAGACCTCCACTTCGAAATTATTTATAGATTCAATGGATTCGATGGTTATTAATCCTGAATTAGGATTCGGATAGACCTTAAATTTATTTTCCATGCTAATATCAGGACTTGAGGTAGGAACTAAACTAAAGTCAAAAGCCTCGGATATTTCAGTACAGCCATTTTGAGTAACGGATACGGCATATTTACCTTCAAGGTCAGGTGTAAAACTTCTGTACGTCTCATTGGGGATAGGAGTGCCTTCTGTTGTACCGGCCTCCAACCATTGATATAAAGCATTATCGGCTTCTGCGGTTAGTGTATTACCATCTCTTGAAATGGTTGTATTTACTGTGTTAACAACTAATATTAGGTTTGCAACTGAGTCACATCCATTTTCCAGGGTGAAAATATGTTGATATTCGCCTGATTCTGTTAGCAATTGATCAGCGAAAGAATACGATTCCCCCTCGCAAATACTCACTGATTCAGTTGTTTCAATTTGATAGCAGCTATAAGAATCAAGATAAAAGGCATAATTCACAAAGCCAAATCCTGAGTTTTCGTATTCATCATAAATGGCACTAAGATCTTGAGGATTATTGGCACTATTTATTTGGTCTGTGGTGGTTTCTCCCCAATAGTTATACTTGGCGTTTTGATCATTGGATGTATAGTTTGCAAAACAATACCTTCTATTTCCATATAAGTTATTGTAATTGGCTATTACTGAAACATAATCATAGTTGGTGTTATTACTCTCCCCAACTGTAATGCCATTGTTAGCATGGTTCGTTATGGTGTTATGTGTCAATGTAATGATCGATGGATTTTGAGATCGAGCATGCAGATCTACTCCATAAGAATTCCCGGTAATTGTATTTTCCTCAATATTAGCACTTGCTTGCAATATTTCTATACCTGCTTTTGAATTATATTTAATGGTGTTGTTCTTAATTAATACATCCTCGGAATAATTGTCCAGATGTATTCCATTGGCTGAATTGCTTATTATATTTCCAACTATACTGAATGTTGTACCATATACGATGTGTATAGCATCGTAGGTTATATTAGTAAATTTATTACCATGAAAAATGCCTGTGCCATCAAGGCTGCTGTGGTAGTTAATATAGATCCCGTGACTTTCAGAATCCTTAAAGATGTTATTATTAACAGATAGTATGTTCCTGAAGCTTTTCCCAAAAATAATGTTATTGCTAATATTTTTGAAGGTATTGGCATTTACAGATATCGGAATATTTGTATAATCAAAATACAGGGCGAGGGATGTGTATTGAAAAGTATTGTGCTCTATTACAAGGTCATTGGTATTTGAATTATTGTATGTGCTGCTTGAGTAGATTGCTCTGTATGCATGTTCAAATATGTTGTAGCAAAATGTAGTATGTGTTTTTTCTCCTGAAAGGTAAATGCCATACCAATCAGCTTCAGCAGGGCTGTCACTGTTTACGATCCATTTGATCGGTTCGGCTTCTGTTCCATTGGCGACAATATCGCCTGATATTCTAAATTCAATTTTGTTAATATCTTGTCCTGAAGATTGGTCATCGGATAACGGCATAATTCTGATCTCGACTCCCGGTTCAATTGTTAAGGTTTTATTTTGTTCAACGGTAACATCGCCAGTTACCAGGTAAGGGCTGTTGTTCATCTCTAAAGTATAATCAATATCAATTAAACCACTTAAAAGTGACACATCAAAGTAAGCACATGTTGTTAGGGTAACCGAATTATTAAAGTCATCAAAAGGATCGATGTTCGTAGCTGTAATCTTCTCACCTTTAGTTACCTGTAATAGACCATCGCCATTGTTTTTTGAGCTTTCATCGAATGTTATACTTCCTTTGAAAATACCCGAATCAATGCCTGTTTCAGTCAAGGTAATCGTTTCTCCTTCTGGTTCAGTAGTACTGTAAACTAGTGCTGTTACAGTGTTGATTGCAGAAGCATCGGTGTTTTGATCAGGATCTGATAATTGAAGTATGGCCTCATTGTCATTTTTATAGGCTAAGGTATTAAGGCCATTATTATCGACGAATTCCAGAATGCCTGTTCCGGTAATCAGGTTTGGTTCACATCCTTCGCAAGGTAAGTGATTACTATAATTCACTAAACCATAACCCGAATTCTCGTATTGATCATATATGGCACTAATATCTTGAGGGTTATTGGCGCCATTTATCTGGTTAATAGTGGTTTCTCCCCAATAATTATACTTGGCGTTTTGATCATTTGACGTATAGTTTGCAAAACTGTATCGGCTATTACCATATAAATTGTTGTAATTGGCTATTACCGAAACATAATCATAGGTTGTGTTATTACTTTCACCAACGGTAATGCCATTGTTCCAATTGTTTGTTATGCTGTTGTGCATTAATGTAATGTTCGATGGATTTTGAGATCGAGCATGCAGGTCTATGCCATATGAATTTTGTGTAATTGTATTTTCTTCGATATTTGCACTTGCATGCAATATTTCGATACCTGCTTTTGAATTGTTATTAATGGTATTGTTCTTAATTAATACATCATCGGAATAATTGTCCAGATGTATTCCATTGGCTGAATTACTTATCGTATTTCCAACTATACTGAATGTTGTACCATATACGATGTGTATAGCATCGTAGTTTATATTATCAAAACTATTGCCATGAAAATTGCCTGTGCCATCAAGGCTGCTGTGGTAGTTAATATAGATCCCGTGACTTTCAGAATCCTTAAAGATGTTATTATTAACAGATAGTATGTTCCTGAAGCTTTTCCCAAAAATAATGTTATTGCTAATATTTTTGAAGGTATTGGTATTTACAGATATCGGAATATTTGTATAATCAAAATACAGGGCGAGGGATGTGTATTGAAAAGTATTGTGCTCTATTACAAGCTCATTGACATTTGAATTATTGTACGTGCTGCTTGAGTAGATTGCTCTGTATGCATGTTCAAATTCGTTGTAGCAAAATGTAGTATGTGTTTTTTCTCCTGAAAGGTAAATGCCATACCAATCAGCTTCGTCAGGGCTGTCACTGTTTACGATCCATTTGATCGGTTCGGCTTCAGTTCCATTGGCGACAATATCGCCTGATATTCTAAACTCAATTTTGTTAATATCTTGTCCTGAAGATTGGTCATCGGATAACGGCATAATTCTGATCTCGACTCCCGGTTCAATTGTTAAGGTTTTATTTTGTTCAACTGTAACATCACCTGTTACAAGATAGGGACTATTAGTTTTGAGGAAGTTTGTATTGGTCGTAATAGAACCACTTATTGGAGTAAAACCATAATAAACAATTGTATTTATTGTTTCAGGGTTCCCGAAATCATTTGAAGGATCGTTATGACTGGCTGTGATTGTCTCCCCTTTAGTTACTTGTAATAGCTCATCGCCATTATTTTTAGGGTTCACATCAACGTTCATGCTGCCAGTAAATATGCCGGTATTAATGCCGGTTTCAGTTAATGTTAGCAGTTCACCTTCAGGTTCGGTGGCACTTCTCAAGGTAACTGATACGGTATTAATTGAGTTAGCGTCGGTGTTTTGATCAGGATCAGTTAATTGAAGTTTTAAGGCCTGGTGAACCCCATAGCTTATGGTGATGGCATTGTGTTCATCGACAAAAAAAAGTTCTGCAGTTTGTGCACTTAGGTTGGTTAGTTTAAGAAATGCGAATAAACAAATAATGAATGGTAAGTAGTTTTTTTTAATGTTCATGGAGTAAGGCTTGTAAAATATTTGATCGCTTAAGAATTTATCATGTTTACAACAACAAGTGTACAATGAGGTTATTATTCCTGTCTGATTCGTGAGCTTAAATCACAACAAGTGCTGATGATGTATGGTGACAAACCACCATTAGTTTATAATATCCAATTTCCATTAAGGTAGTATCATCGTTCAAACTTTGAATTTGTATATTTTTCAGATTAATGTGCGATACCACCCTTCTTGCACCCAACAGTCAGATATCAACCACAATGTATTTTGTATTCGCTGTAATCGGTTTTATAAAAGGCATTACTATCAAACATATACTATGTATTTTTCGAGCATACAGATATAGTATACCAGTTGTCATTTTTGCTTCTAACCCGTAGCAAATTGCTTGTTTTAACTTGTAGGGCAGGAGGCGAGATCTCAATTATCAGATGCTAAAATAAGTTATTTATTTGAACAAAAGCTATTCTATTGATAAATGGTTGTTTTCTTAGGATAAGGGGATGAGGTATGGATATAAAAAGCCCGGGACAAGTGAAGTGCCCCGGGCTTTGTGCTTATCTGAAAGATTTTAGCGCATCACCACAATTTTGCGAGAGGCTATTTCAACATCATTTTGAAGCATGGTGCACAAGTATGTGCCGTTGCCCACAACCTGATTGCCGCTATCAGTACCATTCCATTGGAATGAATGAGAGCCGTTGGTTAAAACGCCTGAATAAACTATTTTTATCAGTCGCCCCTGTAAGTCGTAAATGGCAATTTTGACATTGCCAGTATCGCTTATCAGAACGGGGATATTTGTAGAGACATCAAAAGGATTTGGGAAGTTAGGTGACAGCTTGTTTCTGGCATCACCATCTTCATACTCGTCAGGATACCCGGCACACTTACTATCAATTGTATAGGAAGGTCCATCATCAGTAGCTCCGCTGTTTTTATCATGCGGCACCACAACTGTGATCGTATCTGTTGCCATGTTATCACTTTCATCACTTACTCCGATACAGATGCTGTAAACACGGCCATTACCTCCGCCTGATCGTTCTTTACGCAGTTGAACGGAACGACAGTCATCGGCAATCACAACGTCATTTTCGGTATTGCCGTCGCCATTGCCGTTATCTGCCTCATCAGACATCACAGAGTGGATGACTACATCATCGATGTTGAGTTCTGTACAGTTGTCAGACACTGATTCGATCAGCTTTTCAAGCTTAAAGGTTTCGTATTTGTGATTGGCCGGCCACATCTCAATAGGCTGATCGTATGTTAATACGATAGTTGGTGGAATTGTGTCTTTGACGATCACCGTCTGGTTTTGTTCTGTTATATTGCCATGTCCATCATCGTATACCCATAAGATATTGTATTCACCTTCGTCGGGATAATAAAGAGGATCGTCGGTTATTCCTGTGATCATGCCAATACAGTTGTCATAGGCAACAGGATACTCAATATCGGTAATTTCACACTGTGCCCTGAGCACCGGCAGTACTTCCATTTCAGGAACCGGAGCAATGGTATCTTTCACGATCACAGTCTGCTCCTGTGTCAGAGTGTTACCGGTTGCATCAGTGAAATGCCAGGTGATGGTGTAAGTGCCCTGTTCAGTGTAACGAAGTGAATCTTCGGTGGTACCCATGATGATACCATCTACGGCGTCATAGGCAATAGGTGCCTCAACAGTATCAACAGAACACTGTTCAACTATATCAGGTAATTCGGGATAGATGGGAATCGGACTGCTTAGGTCACCGCGCAATGATTGCAGCATATTCCACACCATGCTGCCATCAACCAGGGGTGTTATTTTTTTATCCATGAAAAAAACGCGGTCAGGATTCTCCGCATTGTCAGTCTCACGGTGGGGAGCCTCATAACACAAGCGGTAGTGAACCGAACCGGTATCAGCAGGAACAAGCAGTTCATGCCCAACATGTGCAGGATCAAGATAGTGATCGTGGTCATAACTTGAGTAAAACTCACCAAAGGAGAGGGTATGCATTAACCAATAATCAAGATTGTTATTCATATCCTCTACGTGCTGATTAAAAGCGGCTTCATCAATATTTTCATACTGTGTGCTTGCCTGGGTGCTCATGGGAACAGACCCCCATTCGGGAGATGTCAGCAACTGATAAGCGAACAGGGCAGTCAGTTCACTGACAACTCCCAGCTCATCAACGATAGTATAACTGGCATTGGGTTGACCGTTAACCAGTGAATGACCATTATCCATTTTGCTTCCCACGAGTGTTTCGTGACTGCCGGGAAAGGATACCATCAATGTTCTGATCTGCTCGGGAGCACTAAGAGCCGGTATTAATGGCTCATAGCGGAACGAACGCTCGTCCTGTGAATATAATCCTACATACTGATTCACATTGGCCGGAAGGCTTAATTCTCCGTAATTATCACTTAGTTGTTTGATTGGATCACCATCTGAATATCCCGCTAACGGATCTATGGCAAGAATGTTAATACGGGTAATCTGAGTCATCTGCTGGTCTTCAATATGACGGGCCAGCAACATACACAATACACCCCCGCGCCCATGACCTACCAGGTTAAGTTCCAGGGTTTCTTCCTGGTCGTCCAGCAGAAGTTCAATGGCTTCGGTTGCCTCATTCAAACATTCATCCCATCGCCTGTTATCCACTCCCTCAAGCCATTTGGCCGGGTCATAAAAATTATGGTGCAAAGCAGGTGGTTCAAGTGCCGGAGTAGCAATACCGTTGATAATTTTCTTGTAATAAGCAGCATCCAATTGATCGATGGTCAATTCCATGCCTGATGATAAATCATTCTGATATAGAAAAGATAAGAGCTCAGCGGAATGAAAACCGGATATGTCAGGATCAACCCATTCGTGGGTGATGCCGGTGCCGCAAAAGTAAACGGTTAATACTTTCTCACCTGAATTAGCTAATGCAGGTGTGATCAATAACAGTATCAGAATAAGCATTCTGAAGTCTTTTCGCACTATTCGTGCGTCATTAGGTTTGCTTAATAATGTGCACATATACAGTGAAATATAAAGGTGAAAAGCAAAATTAAACCAAGTATCAGATAATGTCAAGGAGTTAAGGAAGTGTTTCTACGTTTAGTAGATGGTTGTAGGTTTGCTACCTCGTCAAACTGATAAATTATCAATATGATCGGGCGATCTATTTTATAAGCTTTTCCTTATTATTCCCCATTCTCTTTGAGGGTGGCAAAAATTCGCTGTTCGTCTTTTGAGCCATGCTCATCGATGATGGCCAGGTTGTTCCAGCCATTTTTAAAAACCATTTCCATCTTATTTTCTCCGCTGGTATGCCCGACATACTGCTCATTCAGGTACCAGTATATTTTTGTGTTTTCATCATGATGGGCGGCTTTGCAAACCACACTCTGAACCCTTCCGTCAAAATCACGTGGTAAAAACAATTTGGCATTGGGGTTGGGGTAAATGATTTTAAGCGCATGTTCGCTTGTATAAGCCTTACACCAGGGGTAATGGCTTTTGACAGGAGGTATGTAATGACCTTTTTTTCGCAGGTAAAAAGCAATGTCGGGATGATACACGCTTACTGCCTTTTTAACACTGCCGATAGCGTTCCAGCATTGCGAACAACATTGGTACTGACCGTCGGAAGAGAAGTGTTTAAACTGGTGGTAGTCGCATGTTCGGAGAGGCTTCATCTCTTCAGGTACCAACAGTGTATCAACAGCCGGGCAGGCATCGCCGGCTCTGAAGCCTGACAAAGCACAGACGCGCATGGGTTTATAATCAATATCATCGGCTTCGAACCAGTCCTCGCCATCCTGGTGAGGCAACATCTGAAGTATATCAAATAATATGGGGCCTGCCGTTGCCGCACCGCCAATATTCTTATTGCCTTCGCCATCAAAATTGCCGCACCATACAGCAATGGTATATTGTGGTATTACACCAATGGCCCAGGCATCCTTATGACCAAAGCTGGTGCCCGTTTTCCATGCTATGGGCCTGGAGCTGCTGAAGCGTTCCCAGAAATATTCACTTCCGGGCCGTTTCAGGTCTTTAAGCATATCAAGTGTGAGCTGGCAACTGCCGTTACTTATTAACTGGGCGCTTGCCTCATTTGTCTGAGTTCCCTTGAGTATATAATTTTCATTGAAAATACCCTTATTGGCAAGACCGCGATAGAGGCTTACCATGTCCCACATCTTAACTTCGGCACCACCCAGTATCAAAGGCAAACCATATTCATCGGCTGTGCGAAACAGGGTGCTTGTACCTGCCAGTTTCAGGAAGCTGTAGAAATTATAAACACCATAGTAGTTTAGCAGTCGAACCGCAGGAATATTTAAGGAGCGAACCAATGCCTCATGGGCCCTTGCCACCCCCTGGAATTCGCGGTTGGCGTTACGGGGTGAGAAACCATCGAAATAAGTGGGTAGATCGCGGATATAGCTTTGAGGTAAAATAATGCCTTCATCGATGCTTAGAGCATATAAAAAGGGTTTTAATATGGAGCCCGATGAACGTGCAGCCATCACGCCATCGACCTGACCGCCATGCTGGTCATCAAAAAAATCGGGTGAACCCACATAGGCTTTGACGGCACCGGTCCTGGTATCGGCCACTAAAATGGAGAGGTTGTTGATATTGAGGCTGGCATATATTTTCTGGTATTTCTCAGCCAATTGTACACAGTGCTTCTGTATGCTTTCGTCGAGTGTGGTGTTTAAGAGCCATTGATTGGGATTATCTGCTTTTAAGCGTCTCGCCAGGTGGGGGGCATGCGATTGGAAGCTAATAAAACGGTCGGGTAAGTCTTCGAGTAAGGCAAGACGGTAGTTTTGCTCACTTATCAGCCCCTTGTTCAGCATCTTTTTTAGCAAGCGGTTGCGTTTATCGCGCAATGGAGCAGAATCACCTTTGGGATATATCATGCCAGGAGCATTGGGTAGCACAGCCAGTGTGGCTGCTTCACCCCAGGTGAGCAGGCTTGCATCTTTACCGTAAAATTTAAAGGCAGCCGTTCTATAGCCGATCACATTGCCACCATAGGGCGCATGGTCGAGATACATGCTCAGCAGTTCCTCCTTTGAATAGTGAAGATCAAGTTTAATGGCCAGGCCAATTTCCCGTAGTTTATTGATGTATGTCCTTTTCTTTGGCTTAGACATGCGGGCCATCTGCATGGGAATGGTGCTGGCACCACTTACTATACGCCGGTTTTTTATGTTTTGCCAAAGGGCCCGCCCCATGGCTTTGACATTGATGCCCCAATGCCGGTAAAAGTTTTCATCTTCAAAAGCAATGACAGCTGTTTTTAGCTTTTGGGGCACCGCAACTGTGTCGGGTGGGAAATACCATTGTTCATTGGCATTGATAAACACATGTAATAAGCTGCCATTGTCGGCTTTTACAGTGGTGCTGTACTCTTCGTTGAACAGGGGCGAAGAAAAGGGAATTATTAAATAGAAGCAAGCAATGGCCGGGAGTGAGATGCCCAGCCATTGCATTACTTTTTTCTTATTTAAACGACTCAACATGCACTTTTACTCTTTCGGTTGTGGCTTTGAAGTCACTATCATACATAGCTTCAGTCAATGTAGGAGCCAGGGTAAACTGACCAGTGTGAATACAGTTCAGTTTCACCACAAAGTCAAGTCGTTCAGTGCCATTAAGATCGAAGAACCACATCACACGGTCATCACGTATATCCAGGTAATCTTCCTTGTTGATGTTCCACTCGCGCACCCAGCCTGGTAACAGGGTGCCATTCAGGCGTGTGTTTTCAATGGCCCATCCTGATGGAATGATCTGTACCAGGGCCAGTTCGGTTAATGAGCGGACTGCACTGGTGTTCTTAACACTAAAACGGCCATAGAAAGTAGTACCTTGTTTCAGGTTCTGTGGATTAATACGTTTACCATTTTCATCGTACCAGTTAACCTCCAGGTCCAGGTTCTTTTCAACAGCAGGAGCCTTGTCTTCAAAAGGCACGCCATTCCACGCTAAAGTAGCATAGACCTGCTCCAAATCTGATCCATCTGAAAGTTCAATCCTCAGGGTCTGCCCGAAGTTACCAGGTATTCTGACCGAATAGTTACCAGGCCTGTTAAAAGCAATCTTCTCACCGTTGGCCAGTATTATATTACCAGTCATCATCCGGCCATTGCCTATTTCAATATCTGCAGCCTTAAAATACTTACCCAGTGACAATAACATGTAACCGGAGCTTTGCGTGCTGAGGTAATCCAGTGCGGATAACTTCCTGGCAACAGCCTTAGCGACCAGCTCGGCATCATTCATTTTATCCATAAGAGTGGCACAATAAAGTATAATGGCATCGTCGCGGTACCTGGAGCCGAAGCTGTAGGGATCAGGCTTGTACTCTTCTGTTGTATGGTCAGCCCTGGCCAGTATCTGTTCGCGCACATCTTCAACACCATTCAGGTGATACGCTGTTGCCAGCATCCACTTTTGGGTGCTGTTCATCTTATCAATCTCATTCTCCATCAGCAGGTTCATTTCAGACATGACACTGCGATTGGCCAAAGCCAGAATAAATACCCGGTTAACACGTGTCATCAGGTGTCCTTGGTGCTTTTTAGCGTTATCGCGCAGGCTGTTGATGCCGGTATCATATAAATAATCAGGTACGGCGTAACCTTGTTTTCGGGCTTCAACCAAAAAGTGAGTCACGTAGTTGGTGCCCCAATACGAAACAGATGTTCCGCCCGGCCAGTATGAAAAGCCGCCATCACCAGTCATAAAGCGCTGAAGGCGTTTAATGCCCTCGTTTATGTTTTCGTCGATTGTTTTATTTTCTTCGCTGCTGAAATAGCCCATGGATTTGAGCATCAACTGCGGGAACACAGCAGAGGTGGTTTGTTCTATACAGCCATAAGGGTAGCGGATAAGCCATTTGAGGCGGTGATCAAAGTCCATATCAGGAAAAACACTCAATTGCAGCGAGGCATTGTTGGTTCCATCCATACCCACCTTTGGTACATGCATTTCAATGCTGCTGCCTTTGGCCACTTTTTGTGTTTCCTTATTGTAAACGCGTGTGGCATTGGGCACTACTTTAATGTTGGTTGTGCTCTCAACCACAATATCACCCGACTGCCCCTTGATCACAATCTTAGCCTGACCAACAGCTTCTTTAACACGTAGCTTAAAGGTAATGTCAGCCTCTGCATTTTGTGTGAAGTCAATGCTATGCCTGTCTTTACCAATGATCTCCAATGGCCCTTCAGTGCTCACTGTGAAGTTGGCCTGCGAAACTTGCTTATTGAGGTTAAACAAGGCCACAGGAAGGTTAAACTCATCACCCGGATTAAGCATGCGCGGTATGGCGGGCTGCATAATAATATCAGAGCGTACCGGAACCGTTTTATCGGCATTACCAAAGTTATTGCGGTGCGTACCCACTACCATAACACGCACGGCACCATTGTAATTGGGCATGTGAAATGATACGCTTGCTTTACCATTGCTATCGGTCATAAGCGGGCCTTTGAACATGCACACAGGCTCAAAACGTTTTTTGCCATCCACCGGGTCAACCTGCGACTCGCGGTAATCCATCTCTTCGGCACCACCGATTGAGAAAGTCTGGAATACGTCGCCTTTATTCGCACTTATTACCTGCGAGAAGATATCATAGCTATCTATAAAGAGACCGATCTTTTTATAGAACTCGCGCCATGGGCGGGGTGTTCTGAATTGTGTTAAGCTCAATAATCCCTCATCAACGACTGCAATTGTAAATTGCGATTGGCGCCCGTTCACAGTGCTGATGTCAATGGTGAAATCTTCATTGGGAACCAGGTTGTCGTCCGTTGATATCAGGTATTTGATTTTTGTATTCTCATCCTCAACATAAATCGGGATGATACCAAACATACGTAATGGCCTGTCGTTGATGGTTTGATCGTGAGGCTGTAAGACAGATACAGTGGCATACACATTAGGCAGCATGCTTTTGTCAAGAGGAATGTCAATGATCAGTTCGTCAGCATCTGTTTTGGCAGGATCAACCCAAAACCAGTCCAGCATACGATTGCCTTGCTCGATCGTTACCAGCACATTACCGCGTTTGGGGTTAGGCAGCTTGATCCTTGCCGTTTCGTCAGGGCTGTATTTTTCTTTATCAGTTCTGATGGCCAGGGTGCCTTCGTTATTGTCGCTGCCGCCCGAACTTCCATATTTATAGGCGCTGAAGAAAATGGATGATGAATGGCCATTACCGCCATCGCTCACTTCAATCAGGTACTCCCCGTCTTCGGAAGGCTCGAAGCTGATGGTGGCAAGACCGTCAGTCGATTTAATGCTTCCTTCGGTCTCCAGGTAAGTCTGGTTATCTTGTTTATACCTTAAACGGTAGTTGTTACGGCTGTCGTACTGATACCACCAGCGTTTATCGTTTCGGTAAATCTTGTATTGCAGGTTTCGGCCACTGATGGGCTGTCCTTTGGTGTCAAGCAGTACAACCGGAAACTTCACTTCCTGGTTGGTTTTATAGTAACCGTAACCACTTGGATCTTTGATACCCACATAATTGGGGTAAACATGCATGCTGGTATAATTCCAGCCTTCGTTGGGTTGACCTCCCTTATCCAATACTTTGGCAGCGATCTTCAATTTCAAGGATGATGGCACCCGTCCCAGTGAAGGCACAAACCATGATGCACTGTGATTGCCCTGTGCATCCAGTTGTGTTTTTAGTACATTGTGTGTGCTGGCTTTAAAGTCCACATCTTCGCGGGTAAAGCTGAACTCACGATACCTGGGAAAGGTCATTTCATACGGTAACACTTCAATACTCGCTTCAGCCTTAAGTTTGGCAGCAGGAGCGCCAAACAGATACTTCGCATTAATATCAAAGTCAATGACCTTGTCGGTCCAGGTAAACTGCCTTTTGCGTGGCTTCACCTGAACTTTTAATTGCTCAGCTACCACAGTTTCAATTTTCAACTCTTTGTTAAAATAGGAGCCGCCGGCATTTATGTTGATGTTATAGGTGCCGGTTGGGGCATTATCATCGGTGGCAAATTTAAACACGTACAGACCATCGATGGCCTTTACCTCGGTATGCTCAAAGACGGTTTTGTATTGCGGGTCTCGCACTCTTATTTCGGCCGGGTGGTTACGAGGGAATGTGGCGTCGCTATTCCTGGCTATAAAGGCTACATGAATGGAATCTCCAGGTCGATAGACCCCTCTTTCAAGATAGATAAAGCCTTTGGTATTATGGCGGGAGTCACGCACACCGCCTATGTCAAAGCCGGAGTTACTCCATCGCATTTCGTTTTTATTCAACAGGGTCACTTGGTTTTTGTACTCTGCAATAAGGTAGTTGAAATAAATACGGCTGCCAAAGCTGGCCAAGCCCTGGTTGTTACTTGTGGTACTGGCTTCCACATTTCCCTGCCAGTCGAGCAATGTAACACGCACATCAGACAGTGCTTTACCGGTGACAATATCAGTGATGAAAGCTTTGGTACCTTCGCCCGTATATTTCAGGGTAACACCCAGGTTACTTAGGAATACCGGTTTGTAAATCTGGCCTTTGTTCAATACGTAACGAAGAACGTCCTCTTCGGTTTCCTTCATCATATCTTCAGGCGTAAAGTTGATGCGGATCAGGAATAAGCCATCGTCATACTTTTCAAACAGATCGGACAAGTCAAATTCATTGAGCAGCCACTCGTTTTGTGTTGCCCCTATTTCTATGGTTTGGTTTTTAATAATAACACCAATGTTACTCTCATAATTATTGCTAAAACCAGTGTTTCTCGTCTTTGAACTATTGAGCTGTTGCGATTGTGCAAAATCACCAATGCGGTCGGCAAACACTTTTTTAACCTGCAGGTGAACACGCTTCAGGTTAGTGGTGTAAAACTGTATTTTCTTTTTATTGGATGTAGGCAAAACAATACCGTTGGAGGCAAACTCAAGTTGTGGCGGAATATCAGAAAAACTGACCTCCCGGGTTATCTGTCCTTCGGTTTTGGTTCCCCAGCGACTGCTAATACCTTTGCTTATGCTAATGGTGTATGTTGAACCAAATTTAAAGTTACCATCTATAATGGCTGTCTTACCCAATTTCTTGACTTTAAAATCGATGGCCGGAGTTACCGATATCAATCCATCGATGTTTTTTTCCATACTCAGGTCATCGGAGAAAACAACCCTGACCCTGGGATTTCGTCCATCTTCGTCGACTCTGAACTTGTTAACTTCCATTTTTTTGAGAGGAGAAACAACAAATGTCTCTGTATAGTCATATTCCAGATCAAGTGCTTCTTTCTTAATTTCAAAGCTGAAGTTCTGGTTGTTATCTGTCCGGGTTATTTCACTACTGGTAAACAGGAAGTTTCGCTCATCCACCTGGCTCCATGACAGTGTGCATTTACCACCTTTTATTTTAGCGGATTCCTGCAGTGCCTCAAGGCTGGTCTTTTCAGAAAAGGTAACGCTACCGCGATAAACCAGTATTTTGGGACTGTTGTGGTCTTTTAATTCCAATGCTCCGTTAAAGACACTGATATCACGACCCAAAACATTGAATGTAAATTCCACTTCATCGAGTTTAGCCGTTTTAAACTCATCAGATAGGGAGGGTAAGTCCAGGCTTCCGTGGTAAGCTGTTCGTAATTCAAAGTCTTCTTCAGGTGTAAATACCAATACACTTGTGCTTTCCCATTTTGCCTGACCTTTAACAGATGGAGAAAAGCTAAATGCACCCTTGGCACTACTACCCACTTCGCTATCTTCAACAACAGGATTATTAAAAATAACTTTGATACTTTCATCAAAATGAATATCACCACTCGTGATATAACTGATCTCCCTGGCTTGTTCTTCAGTGTAGGTTATTTCAACCTTTTCTTTTTGTGTTTTCTTGCTGTTACAGGCTGCAGAAGCAATAAGCATCAGAGTTATTAGACTCCAATTGAAAAGCATATTTTTATTCATAATGAAATGGGATGTGTTTGATACTTAGGGAGACTAAAATATAAAATTTTATTATAATCAATGACTGTAAGGAGTAACATGGTTTGGTTCTAAATAGTATAGTTTAATAGTTTATCAGTTTATCAGTTTAATCTTTCAACTTCTAAACTATTCAACTTATCAACTTTTTATCAATTCATCTGTTTACATAAAATTTATACATAATCGTGCATTGGCTATTCCGGTGCATGGAACAGAAGTGCGTTGAATGACAATTGATGTTGCACCGGTTTTTTATTGGCATTGAATACCCGGGGCGTCGCTGCGCTTTGCCCCGGGCTATGATGTGGCAGACTTACAGCCTGCTAGTTGCAGCTTGGTTAAATAGTATAGTTTATCCTTCGCTCGGCAGCACCGGGAGGTTTAAATTTATCTAAGCTGTAAATCAATTCCTCAGTTCGACGATTTATCAGTTCGACAGTTAAGCAGTTTAATCTTTCAACTTCTAAACTATTAAAACTTATCAACTTTTTATCAATTCAACTCATCAATAAATAAACTGCCGATAGCTATCGGAATTTGAAGTAATTAGCAAAATACTAATACCCGGCAGCATCTATAGATCTGTCGGTTTTTGATTAGTTTAACTGTCGAACTGATTGCCGTGCTGAAAGTTAAGTAAGTGTCAGTAAACCAGGATTAAGGGGGTGTTATTAACTGCTTTTATATTTCTCTCAACTACTAATAATTAGCATGTATATTACCAATAATTAGCATGTAAATTACTTATAATTAGCATTCATATTGCCAATTATTAGCATGCAAAATGCTAATAATTAGTACATATCTATCAAAGATACTCCCAAACTTTGTAAGAGTTATTCATGATCTCAAATCGACTAAAATTACAATAGAATTGAATACAACAACACAACATATGGTTTTCTCCACTATGCGCTCAGGAATAGTTGATGCTGTGTTGTCTTTTATAAACACTCAGGGTTCTGTTTTTGTAAGTACATTTTTTAATAGGAGTAAATATCCTGCGAATACGAGATATGTTTTTAAGCCTTCGGCAACTGCTAATGCTGTCTGGACTTTTTTGATGCCTGATGCAAACCGGGTCATCTGCAAGTTTTATGCACCAGAAAGCCTGCTGCTGTTGTTACAATTAGCAATTATTAAAAGGTAAAAAGGCAAGGTATCGAAGCGTCAACGGATCAAGTCTCTATTATTAGCTAACTTTTTATTAACCAGTTAACATGAAAAATATGTCTAAGAAAACTTTAAACTTAACAGTGCAGTCTGGCTTTATGACACCCCTACCCAACGATTGTTGTGCACTGTTGCAAGGCCGGCAAACCCTAATCAATAAGGATATTAGCAGGGTATTACCTGTGAAAGGACCGGATTGGGGCCCTGAATCAAAGTGTATATTATATCTGGAAGATCAATTTAAATGCCTTGTTGCCTCTTAATATGTTGGTGTGACAGATTGGCGTCTGTCAAAAATGGGTAATTCACTCTGCTGCTACACGGGTATGGTTATAAGTATCGTACAGCAAGAAGAAGTACTAATTATAAACACCATATTATTAATGAAATGAGCAAAAATATCACGATTTTATCCACCTTTGCCAGCTGTGGCAACAGGTTGCTCAATCGCAGTATTTAGTACAAAGGCTCAAAAAATAATTACTGCCTCACACCACCACTCACTATTGAACAGGCATCAAGGATGTCTTTATTACCCCGATTGCTTTAGTTGGGTGAGGTGTTAGCTTTTACTCTTTCGCGACTCAATTATTGGTTGTCGAAAATTCTACCTGGATATAGGAAGCGCACTTATTCTGTATCATAAATTCGTTTGAACATTTTTTTAGTAAACAGCCCTATTACGAGGTAATTACGACCTGTATAAGGCATTAGAGTGCCTAAATGGCGTATATTAATTTTTACAAGTATGAAACATATAATTACACTACACATTCTTCGTCCCAGGCCTGATGCCGGCTCAAGCACATACACTAATAGAGGGAGATGGCAGCATGACCCGTAATACAAATGTCGCCTAAACCGGTTCAGAAACTGATGTTAATGGTCGGGCAACCGTCAATATTGATGTTTTTTGCTTTGCCGATGACTAAATCGCTGAATTTGCCCTGCTACTTTCCACTATACCATTGAAGGAGCTGAGGCAGGACGCTTCAAGTGTATTGTATTAGAGACTGATATGGCCAATACACACACACACACACACACTTGACAATAGAGCTTTACCCAAAGGGATTGCGATAATAAAAGTGGGTGCATTTACTCAATTGCTTTTACTTAATTCTAAATAAACTCCGCGTTGTGTTTTCCATAAAGCCTGCTGTTTAAGGTGTAAGGCTCCTGTGGTACAGAAGGTATGGCATGACCGGGAACACACATCATGATATATAATATACTAAACAGCTAATTGAAACCAATATTCATAAATACAGGCTGAGATTAGAGCCTGAATTAATTATTAACAATTAAATTTTATTCAAATGAAAAAATTCATTACAATTTTCACAATTGCTTTTTTGTGCGTTGTTACCACAACAGCACAACACACATTAACACTTAGCGATATCAGCTTTAATGAAAGTACAGGTTTGATTTCCAGCTATACCGGGACTGAAACCAACATTGTTATTCCAGCATCTTTTAATGTAAATGGAACAGACTATCCGGTTCTTAAAATAAACCAGAACACCTTTAGTAGTAAAGATATCGAAGAAGTTACTATCGGAAAAAACGTTGAGACAATTGGATTTAATGCCTTTAATAATTGTACTCAACTTGCAACCGTCACTTTTGACGCAGAATCTAAATTAAAGGCTATTGAATATCATGCTTTTGATGGGTGTGCTCTTACTTCCATTGCTTTGCCTGAATCTATCGAAAGTATAGGGAGTTCAGTATTTGCAAACAATGATTTGCAAACTATAGCTTATGGAAGCAACCTTACTACCCTTCAGCCTAACTCTTTTGATGGCAATGATAATATTCAAACGATAAATGGTGAGGCTTATAGCGGCTTGTTTATTTCAGGTGAAACCCTTTTATTATATTTAGGAGATGAAACTACTATAGATTTTATACCTAGTGGGGTAACTACCATTAGACAAGATGCATTTAAATCGAGTGCCATTACTTCAGTAGACATCCCGGCATCGGTTACTACTATTGAAGCAAGTGCTTTCAGAGCTTGTGCTTTAACAGAAGTAACTATACCTAATTCGGTTACCTACATTGGTCAGGGGGCATTTAGAAATAATGTAGATGCCGCAGGAAACAAATCATTAAAATCACTAAGCTTAGGAAATCAGGTGGAATTTATTGGAGATGGTGCATTCCATGATAGTGAACTTGGTGAGCTTACCATTCCGGCATCTGTTACAACCATAGATCGTGCTGCTTTTGCCGATGCCGGTATAACCAAGCTTACTTTTGGAGCCGATTCAAATCTTGAAACTATTGGAGCTTTTGTTTTTACAGATAATTCTTTTACAACTGTTGAAATACCAGGTTCAGTAAAACGAATTGAAAACGACGCGTTTAATGGCCTTAGTAGTTTAACCACTCTTACTTTTGAAGCCAATTCTGTTATAGAAACTATTGGGGACGAAGCTTTCAGAGCTTGTGCTTTAACAGGAGTGACTGTACCTAATTCTGTTACACACATTGGTGAAGGGGCATTTAGAAATAATGCAGATGCCGGAGGAGACAAATCATTAACATCACTAAGTTTAGGAAATCAGGTGGAATTTATTGGAGAAGCAGCATTTCATGATAGTGAACTTGGTGAGCTTACCATTCCGGCATCTGTTACAACCATAGAGACATCTGCCTTTAATGATGCGGGTATAACTGAGCTTACTTTTGCAGCAGAATCGAAACTTGAAAATATTGGGAGTTCTGCTTTTTACAAAAATTCCTTTACAGCTGTTGAAATACCTAAATCAGTTAAAACAATAGAAAGTAGTGCATTTGTCAGTAATTCAAGTTTAGAAACACTTACTTTTGAACCCGGTTCTGCTTTAGAAACCATTGATAACTATGCGTTTAAAAGCTGTGGCTTAACATCTGTCACAATACCTAACTCTGTTGTAAGTATTGGATATGAATCTTTTATGTTGAACGCAAATTTAGTAACTCTTGATTTGAGTGGTGCTTCTTCACTTCAGGAAATAGGAGGCTATGCATTTAGAGCTTGTGATATCGAAAGCCTTACTATACCAAACTCCGTAGAAACAATAGGTGACAGGTCATTTTCATATAATGAGAACCTGAGTTCTCTTACATTTGCACCTACATCGTCAGTTAATAGTATTGAAGGCGCTGCTTTTTATGGATGTAAATTAAGTACAGTTGAGCTTCCTAATTCGGTACGTTCCATTGGAGCTCAGGCTTTTTCAGGTCAAAACGCTACTTTATCCCCCATTGATTTACCAACTGAGGTTACAGGGTACACAGTAACCTGGCAGGATACTGATGGCAATGCAGCTACTCAAATTGAAAGTGCTACATCTGGTAAATCTTTTGAAGCACTGTATACTATCAACACTTATAAAGTAAGATTCTTAAATGAAGAAGGTAACCTTATAGGAGAAGAACAAACTGTTGAACATGGCAGTGCAGCATCAGTTCCAACAGTTTCTAAAACCGGATATACATTTTTGGGTTGGTTTGATACGACTGATGACCTGGAGGTAACAGATTTTACTAATATTACTGAAGCCATAGAAGTTGAAGCTCGTTTTAGTACAGCTACTAATCTTGACACTAAGCACGGTTTGGGCATAAAACTATATCCAAACCCTGCCACTTCACACTTTACAATTGAAGGAGCAGAGCAGCAAACACTTACAATTTATAGTGTGAATGGCGCCCTGGTAAAACAAATCGAGGACTTATCAAGTACTCATACGATTCAAATTAACGACTTGCCTAAGGGAATTTACATTGTTAAGGCAGGTGGTTTTACACAACGACTTTTAGTTAAGTAATTGTTTTATATGCTTATGAGGGGTAGTGCCAATGGTACTGCCCCTTTGTTAAATCAGCAAATGTTGATGAAGAAAATAGTAAGCACAGGGCTTGTTATGCTGTTGTACCTGTTTTTTCTTTGCATAGAAAACCCGGGGCATCGCTTTTGGGTGTTCAGAAAGATCTCAAGGTTCACAATTATAGTAATTTGCAAGTTTGTAAATCAGCTTTCCTCCTTTCCAAGGAGGAGTGCTGATTTCCTTGATGTATAGATATATGCGTTTATAAAACTTCTTTTCGAACACTCGTGTAAGATTAATCGATTAACTATCAGGCTGTAACTATCGGGGCGTGGTCAAAAAAAAGAAACGGTGGTTTTAAAAGAGGCAAAATATAGCACAAGCCAATGATATAAATAAAAAAAAAGATGAACCACGAATTACACGAATTGTGCAATCGCTACGCGATTACTTTGGCGCAGCCATAATCCGCTTAATCCGTTTATCCCGATAGCCATTGGGGCGTGGTCAAAAAAAAGAAACGGTGGTTTAAAAAGAGGCAAAATATAACACAAGCCAATGATATAAATAAAAAAAAAGATGAACCACGAATTACACGAATTGTGCAATCGCTACGCGATTACTTTGGCACAGCCAATAATCCGCTTAATCCGTGTACCCCGATAGCCATTGGGGCGTGGTCAAAAAAAAGAAACGGTGGTTTTAAAAGAGGCAAAATATAACACAAGCCAATGATTTAAATAAATAAAAAAAAGATGAACCACGAATTACACGAATTGTGCAATCGCTACGCGATTACTTTGGCGCAGCCATAATCCGCTTAATCCGTGTACCCCGATAGCCATTGGGGCGTGGTAAAAAAAAGAAACGGTGGTTTTAATAGAGGCAAAATATAGCACAAGCCAATGATATAAATAAAAAAAAAGATGAACCACGAATTACACGAATTGTGCAATCGCTACGCGATTACTTTGGCGCAGCCAATAATCCGCTTAATCCGTTTACCCCAATAGCCATTGGAGAACAATGATTATTGACTGCACCATTTGATTATAGATACAACTAATCGCTACGCGATTAGATAATCCGTGTAATTCGTGGTCAAAAGAAAAAAGAAAACGGTGGTTTCAAAAGAAGTAAAGTATAAGCAAAACACAGATTTAAATAAATATGAATATAAAACCAGAATTCTATGGATAATCCAAACAATTCCTCAATTTAGCAACTCGACGGTTCGACAATTCGACAAAGAGGCTATCGCGGGAGAGATGAGTTGATTAGTAATAAATCTGTAGAAGCAGGGTTTGCAAAACTGCGCCAGTGGTTTTGATATAGACTATTAGACGATAGGCAGTTCGACAGTTTATCAGTTTAATCTTTCAACTTCTAAACTATTAAACTTATCAACTCAACACATCAACGCATTGAGAAAGCATATAAGTACCAATTAAACAGTGTTATAGCTGTGTTCTTAGCTGCTTCTGCACTTCTTTCAACTACTAATAATTCCCATACGTATGGGGAAAAGGAGTATAAAAATTACTAATTATTAGTATACGAATTACTAATAATTCCCATATAAATCTCAAAAATAGCCTCCAACTTTGTAGCAGTGATTCTTGATTTCAAATCGATTAAAAGATAATAGATTGAATACTGCAACACAACATATGAATTTATCCACTATGCGCTCGAGAATCGTTAATGCGGTGTTGCCTTATTTATACACCCAGGGTTGTGCTTGCATGAGTGCATCTTTTAGTAGGACTAAATATCCTGCGAACACTATATATGCTTTTAAGCCGGCGGCAATTACTATTGCTGTCTGGCTTTTTTTGATGCCTGGTGCTGACCATGCAATCGGGCGGTTATATGTGCCGGGCAGCCTGTTACTGTTATCGCCTTAGTAAATATGAAAAGTTACAAAGGCAAGGAGTTGAAACATCAACAGTTCAAGCCACTATGATATGATATCTATTTACTAACTAATTAACATGTAAATCATGGCTAAGAGAACTTTAAACCTCAGATTGCAGTCAAGCCTTATGACACCCGATCAAATTAACGACAATGCACGGGTACCATATCAGCAGACTCTAAGCGATAAATGTTTTGCCAGGGATATGGACAGAAAACGGACCGCATTGCGGCCCGATGTCAAGGAGTATTTTATTCCCGGGCGATCGTAATAAAATTCCCTGTAGCCTCTTGATATAAAGGGAGTGGCAGATTGGCGTCTGTCAAAAAGAGGCGATATACCCTGTAGCTGCACGGGCATAGTTATGAGTATCGTGAGGCAGAAGGGTACACTAATTATAAACACTTAAGTATTACTAAAATGAGCAGAAAAGTTACGATTTTATCCTCCTTTGCCGGTAGTGACTACAGTATAGCCTCATTGCAGTACAGAATACAAAGGGCTCAATATATTACTGATACCTCTCCCCCCACACTCACTATTCATTAGGCACCAAAGGGTGTCTTTTTCCCCGATTCACTTATAGGGGAGAGGTGTCAGATTTTACCCTTTCACTACTAAATATTAGTATGAAAAATGCTGATTATTAGTAATCAAAATGCCAATAATTGGTATTTCCAGCTCAGGTATAGACACGATCTTTGTGTCGGTAATATTACCTGTGAAAAGGAAGAGCACTTATCATAAAATCATTTGATCAATATGCTATTTAGGAAACAGCACTTTTACAGGGCAACTACTGCTCTGTATATGGTAATGAGGTGCCTAAATGATGTTTGTTAATTTTTTAATCATTATAAGCATGAAACATTTAATTACACTAATCATTTTTGTTGCCATAGGGCTGATGTCAGCCCAGGCGCAATGGATTTTAACATCGGGAGATGTTGAAATGAGCGGTAATACAATTACCGCCTATGTCGGTACTAAAACCGATATTATTATTCCGGCAACCATTAACATTGATGGTAACGATGTTGAGGTAAAAGAAATCGGAGCCAATGCCTTTCAATCAAAAGGCTTAACCAAAGTAGTTTTATCGGACGGTATTACTACCTTAAATGGTTTTAGTTTTGCCGATAACGAAATTACTGAGCTTACCCTGCCAACTACACTTGCAACTATAACAGGTGGTGATTTTAACAACAACAAAATTACTACTTTAAACGGTGCAGCATCGAAAGGTTTAATTTATGCCCGTAACAGCGATGCTACAGTTGATGAGACCACCATTGTAAGTTATGGCGGCGATGCTACAACAGTTAACTTTATACCCGATGCTGTAACTACCATTGGCGATAATGCATTTAGCCACACCCTGGTAGAGCATTTTACCATAGGCTCTAATGTAACTGCTTTGGGAGACAGGTCTTTTGATGAGTGCTCTAACTTACAAACTATCAGCCTTACAAATGGTAAACTTACTGAGATTGGCCAATATGCCTTTCATAAAAGCCTGGGGCTAAATAGTGTTGAAATACCCAGTACCGTTACAACTTTAGGTGATGGTGTTTTTAGTTATAGCAGTCTTAAAGAAGCCACCTTTGAATCTGGTACTGACATAGAAGTACTGCCACAGCTTATGTTTGAAAATGCCGGTTCATTACAGCAATTTGAAGTACCTAATTCAGTCACTAAAATTGGTAATTATTGCTTTATGAGATCAGGTATAGAAGAGTTTACTTTTGAATCATCGTCTAAGGTAGTGAGTATTGGCAGTCACTGTTTTCAAGAAACCGACCTTGGCGCAATAAGCATACCTGCATCGGTTACTACCATATACTCAGCGGCTTTTCAGGCATGTGAAAACTTAAGCTATGTTTCTTTTGATGAGGGCTCGCAGATTTCCACTTTTGGCAGTTATTTATTTAGAGATTGTACAATAAACACGTTGGTATTTCCAGAGACGGTAAATGTTATGGGAACTGATTTTTTTGATGGAGCACACATCGAAAACCTGGTATTTATGTCAAACCCAGGCAGCATCAACCCCAATGCATTTCGTAACAGCAATATAACCTTTGTTAACGGCATGCCTTTTGACAATGGCTTGTTGTTTCTTCACCGCGATGACAATGGCACTTTAGATAAAACAAGAATTTCAGCCTATGTGGGTAGCGCAACCAAAATTAATTTTATTCCTGCTGAAGTAAAAACAATCAGTACAAATGCTTTTAAGGACAAAAACATTAGTAGTGTAAGCATTCCTGCATCAGTAACCACCATTGAAGATGGTGCATTTGCGGATAATACAAGTTTATCAAGCCTTGAATTTGAATCCGGCTCATTGTTGCAAAGCATAGGAAGCAACGCTTTTGAAAATTGTTATTTCACAAGCCTCGAAATCCCGGCTTAGGTACAGGAAATTGGTTCAGAAGCTTTTAAAGGGTGTAGTATATTAAACAATGTCTCTTTTAAAACGGGAGCGGTGTTAAGAACACTGGAAGCTTCTGTTTTTGAGAGTTGTAACATTATAGACATTGAAATTCCCAATTCGGTAAACTCCATCGAATCCAAAGCATTCTTTAATAATAAGAACTTAAATCCGGTTACTTTGCCGACTAATGTTTCCGGTTATGATACTAACACTAACACAGTAAGCTGGGAAAATGGTAATGGAGAAGCAGCCGAAGATATTAAAATTACAAGTGCTGAAAGCTCTTATTCGGTAAGTGAAGCTGTAAACACCTGCACCGTTACTTTTGAAGACTGGAATGGTACTGATTTAATGACAGCTCAAACAGTTAATTACGGAGAAGCTGCCGCAGCGCCAACTACCGATCCTACACGAACAGGTTACACCTTTACAGGCTGGGACACAGAGTTTGACTATGTAACTAAAAATTTAACAGTAACAGCACAATATACCGAAGGTTATACAGTCAGCTTTTTTGATTGGGATAACTCTGTATTAAAAACAGAATTTGTTGAAAGTGGTAGTGCCACTGCTCCCGCTGAACCAATAAGAGAGGGCTATGATTTTGATGCCTGGGATGTTGTCTTTACCAACGTTACAGCAGATTTAAGCGTAAAAGCACAGTATACCTTTGCCGAGTATGATATTGCTTTTGACAGTAATGGGGGAAGTGATGTTGCTAATGTAAAGTATCAAATTGATTCACCAACTTCAATTTTACCAATACCAACAAAAGATGGTTATGCATTTGATGGATGGTATACCGACAATACAACATTTACCGATTTGGTTGATGCTTTAGGAGACAGGACAGGCGATTTACAATTGTATGCCTTGTGGAAAGACTCTGATGAAAATGGTTTGGTTTACGCCTCTGATGCCAAAGAAACCGTTATTGATTATATAGGTACTGCCAGGGTAATCGACTTTATTCCCAATACTGTAACAAGCATTGATGATAAGGCCTTTTTAAATAAGAACTTAAGCGAAGTAACTATTCCTGCATCGGTTACTTCTATAGGAGCCCGGGCATTTTATAACAACCTGTCAATGACAAGCATTAGCTTTGAGTCCGGTTCGTTATTAGAGAATATTGGTAGTGAAGCATTTAGGGCTACAGCTCTTACTGCTGTTGTAATACCTGAAAAAGTGGTTAATATTGGTGCATCGGCATTTTACGAAATTAGCACTTTAGCAAGCTTAACATTTGAACCAAACTCATCGCTTACATCAATAGGTTCAAACGCTTTTAAAGGCACTGCTATTACATCTCTTGAAGTTCCTAAGTCAGTCATTACAATAGAAGGTTATGCGTTTTATTCGGCAAATGCTTTAGAGGAGTTAACATTTGAAGATGAGTCATCGCTTACATCAATAGGTACAAACGCTTTTAGAGGTACAGCAATTACATCACTTGAGGTTCCAAAGTCAGTTATTACTATAGAAGATCGTGCATTTATTATAAGCTCTTTAACGGCGTTAACATTTGAATCAGTTTCAAGCCTTGAAACTATAAAGGAGTATGCATTTTACACCTGTGACATTAAAACCTTGCAACTACCTGCTTCATTAAAGACTATTGGTCAATATGCTTTTATGGGAAATAGCAAAATGACAAGCCTTACATTTGAAGGTGAATCGTCACTTGAATCGATAGCATATAAAGCATTTTATGGCTGTAAAATAAGTTCATTGGAACTACCTACTTCATTAAGGACCTTGGGAAAGGAGGCTTTTAGGTATAATAACAGTATAAAAAGCCTGACATTTAAAGACAACAAATCGTTACTTGAAGCTATACCTGAACGAGCATTTACTAACGAGCCTATTGAAGGAGAACTTATAATACCTGCGTCGGTTACAGAAATTGGTGATGCTGCCTTTCAGGGTACAACAATTACAAGCCTGAAATTTGAAGATGAGTCATCGCTTAAAACAATAGGAAACTCAGCTTTTAGAAGTACTACTATTACATCACTTAAGGTTCCAAAGTCAGTCATTACAATAGAAGGTTATGCGTTTGAGGGTACAACTACTTTAGAGAACTTAGAATTCGAGTCAGAATCAAACCTTGAAACTATAAAGGAGTATGCATTTTATAATTGCGATATTGGTTCATTGCAACTACCTGCTTCATTAAAGACTATTGGTCATGATGCTTTTAGGGTAAATAACAGTATGACAAGCCTGACATTTAAAGGTGAATCATCGCTTACATCAATAGGTTCAAACGCTTTTAGAGGTATAGCAATTACATCACTTGAGGTTCCAGAGTCAGTTATTACTATAGAAGATCGTGCATTTTATGACATTTCAACTCTTACCAGCTTAATATTTAAGGGTAGCTCTTCACTTCAAACAATCGAGGAATATACCTTTGGAAAAGCAGGTATTACTGAAGTAGATATACCATTATCTGTTAAAGTAATTGTGAGTTTAGCATTTGATGGTTGCTCCCAACTGAGTAATGTAACTTTAAACAATGGTGGTTTAATAAGAAGCATTGGAGCCAATGCATTTGCAGCTTGTCCAAGTCTAAGCGATGTTGATTTGCCAAGCAATGTGGCAGGATACACAGGAACGGTAACCTGGTCAGATAATGATAATGTTGAAGCTACTCAAATTACAAATACAGCAAAATCTTATGCCATAACAAGTACCATCAACACTTTAGAAGTAACGTTTAAAAACAGTGATGGCAGTGTGTTAAAAACTGAGACTGTAGACTATGCAGGAGCCGCAACAGCACCTGTTGCTTCAATTGGAGATGGTTATACCTTTACCGGCTGGGATAAGGAATTTGATAATGTAACCGCAGATTTAACAGTTACCGCACAATACACAGCCAGTACTTATACAGTTACTTTTAATAATGATGATGGAAGCGAGTTAAAGAGCGAAACAGTTACGCATGGTTCAGGGGCCACGGCACCTCTTGCAGATCCAACTTCAACAATAGCAGATTATTTCTCTTTTACAGGCTGGAATTTAGCATTCGATAATGTCCTGTCTGATATGATTATAACAGCACAGTATACCATCAACACTTATACTGTAAAATTCTTAGATGATGATGGTAATACAATAGGAGACGCACAGACAATTGAGCATGGTAAAGCAGCTACCGTCCCTGAAGATCCTGATAAAACGGGTCATACTTTTACTGGTTGGTTTGATACTAATGGTCAAAAGGTAACTGACTTTACTAATATTACAGCTACGCTGACGGTTAAAGCCAGGTATAGCATCAATACGTATACGGTTACCTTCTTAGATGAAAATGGTAACATATATGGGCAGCCTCAAACTGTTAATTATAATGAAGATGCAACACGTCCAGCAGATCCTTCTAAGACCAATTTTACTTTTGCAGGTTGGTTTGATGCTAATGATACACAAGTAACTGATTTTACTAATATTACAGCTGACCTGACAGTAAAGGCTAAGTTTACTAAGGCTACTAACCTTGACCATGAGCAGGGTTTGGCAATAAAAGTTTATCCAAACCCTGCTATTTCTCACTTTACCATTGAAGGGGCAGAGAATAGCACCTTAATGCTGTATAATGTTAGTGGTCGATTGGTAAAACAAGTAGAGAACTTGTCAAATACTCATACCATTCAAATCAATGACTTGCCTAAGGGAATTTACATTGTCAAGGCAGGTGGTTTCACAAAACGACTTTTAGTTAAATAATTGTTTCACATGTGCATGAGGGGTGGCACGCCAATGGTGCTGCCCCTCGTATTAAATCAGTATAGGATGATGAAGAGAATAGTAAGTACAATGTTTGTTATGCTGTTGCTTATGGCAGGCAGTAATGCGCAAACACCCGATAGTAAATGGGGAATAGGAGTTTATGGAGGTGCTAACCAATACAGCGGAGACTTTGGAAATGGCTTTTACCGTTTCGACCAGCCATTTTATGGTTTCGTGGGTTTATCTGTTGCCCGGAATATTACCCAACACTGGGACGCCGAGTTTAATACAACCTATGGCGAAATAGGGCATGTTGAAGAACGGGAGCTTTACACCAACCGCTTTTTGCATCGCATGTTTCAATTCAATTTCGTAGCCAAATACAACTTTTTTAAATATGACAATGTAAGGCTGCGTCCATTTGTATTTGCCGGTATGGGTTACGCATCTTTTGATGCCAGACGTTACGACCGTTTCTACGATAATTTTACAATACCAGTCGGTGCCGGACTGAATATTAAAGTATCGCCAACGCTAAGTGTGGTGGTGAAAGAAACATTCATTATCCCCGACGGTGATAATATTGAAATGGTCAATAATGGTCCCACAGATGTTTACCTGCAACATTCGGTGGGTATTGTGTTTAATATTGGCCGCAGAGATAAGGATAAAGATGGCGTAGCAGACCGTTTAGACCGTTGCCCTCAAATAAAGGGATCTAAAGCAACGCTTGGCTGCCCCGATTCCGATGGCGACGGCATAGCTGATGACGAAGATTCCTGCCCCGATCAGAAAGGACCCAAAGAGACACATGGCTGCCCCGACCTGGATGGCGACGGGGTTCCTGATCATCTTGATCAGTGCTCTACCCGCAAAGGTCCTGCAGCAACCAACGGCTGTCCCGATACCGATGGTGATGGGATACCTGATCACCAGGATAAATGTCCTCAGCAGAAAGGGCCACAGGTAACACATGGTTGCCCCGATTCCGATGGCGATGGTTTAGCGGACCACGAGGATAGATGTCCCCAGGAAAAAGGGTCACGAACAAACGGAGGATGCCCTGAAGTAAGCATTGTTCTTGACAAAGATTATACGATCAGCTTCCAGACGGGGAGTTCAGATTTTACAGCGGACTCCTACAAAACCATTGACAGTGCAATTGATTTTATGAAGAGACAAGCAAAAACCCAGGTGGTGATTGAAGGTCATGCCGATAGCAAAGGAAGCATTGCTGTTAATAAGCGTTTGTCGCAAAAGAGAGCAGATGCTGTACGTAATTATATCATTAGCAAAGGCATTAGTGCTCACCGCATCACTGCCATTGGTAAAGGAAGCTCAATGCCCGTGGCCACCAACGACACTGCCGAAGGAAGAGCTGAAAACCGAAGAGCCGTTTTAAGAGTGAAATAAAAGCAGTATTTAGTTTATATTCCAAGTTCTTGGATTAGCCCTGTTAATCTGAGTGAGAGGATGTCCGAAAATAAAGTTTCACGCTAAGAACGCTAAGAATCTCGCAGAGGCCGCAAAGTGTAAGATGTTACTTTTCAAAACTTTGCGTTCTTTGCGATTGTTTTACTTTGCGCATTTGGCGAGAAATGTTAATGTTTTTGTACACCCTCTTTTTTTATTTCCAGACACAGCTATCGAATGACCATGGGGGATTATTAGCTTTGCTAATTACACATCGTTACCTATTACTCTATCGACCTGTTAATTTTTCAACTGACTACTTATCAATCCGCTGCACAATCTCTTCTATATTCAGGCGTGTTCGTGGTGCCTGTTCGCGCTTCATCAGATCCTCTGGAAGTATACTGGCATCACCTTCATAACCAATGGCAATAACTGTAGCCGGTTCATACTTTTCAGCATCCAGGTTCAACAGCCCGATGACTTTACTTTTATCAAATCCACCCATTTGATGAGCCTGTAAACCTTGTGCGGTTGCAGCCAGAGCCAGGTAGGAATTGGCGGCACCAGTATCGTGCAAGGCATAAGCGTTGGGGCGATTCTTATAATCAAAGTGCTTTTTTGCAACTGATATGATCAGCATGCCTGCGTTTTGAGCCCATGCCTGGTTGCCGGGAACCAAACAATCAACAAATTGCCTGAATGCCTCTGTGTCATTTTTCATAGCGTAGTAATAGCGCCATGGTTGCTCATTCATGGATGAAGGGGCCCATTGTGCCGCCTCAAACAGGGCATTGACCTGGTCGTTTGTGATCGGTTTATCTTCAAAGGCGCGGGGGCTCCATCTCGTTTTGAATGCTTCCGGTAATTTCATAGGGTTTGTATTTATAAATGATTGATAATTCATGTTTGAAGCCTCGGGGGCGAGCCTGTCTTCACTTTGAAAACAGGGGGTTACTTCAGTTTATTAAATGTAAGGAATTATACATTCATTGGAACTTCCATCAGCAAAACTTTTGCATCAGATGAAGCGCTTAGTTCAATCTCATTAACACCTTCAATGCCAATGCCATCTCTACGTGTCAGTTCATGATCGGCTACATTAAGACCACCCTCCAAAACAAAGAGATAAACACCGTGATTATCACCTTTTAGTTTATAATTGACGGTGGTTCCGCGGCTTAGGTCACCCATGTGAAACCAGGCATCCTGATGGATCCATACGCCATCATCATCAGCCTTGGGTGAGAGGATTTGGTATAATTCATCTTTCCTGTACAGGTCACGTATTGAGATCTGGTCGTAACGTGGCTTGACATTGTTCTTATTGGGAAAGACCCATATTTGCAGAAACTTGACCTGCTTGTCCTTATTCTTGTTAAACTCACTGTGAAAAACACCTTTCCCGGCACTCATCACCTGCACATCACCTTCGCGGATTATTGCAACGTTATCCATGCTGTCTTTGTGTTCAAGGTCGCCTTCCAGTGGAATTGAGATTATTTCCATGTTTTCATGGGGGTGTTTGCCAAATCCCATTGCCGGATTGACCGTATCGTCATTCAACACCCTGAGCGCCCCAAAATGTACACGCTCCGGATCATAGTAGTTGGCAAAACTAAATGTGTGGTACGAATCTAACCAGCCGTGATTGGCATGACCTCTTGTGTCAGCCCTGTGTAATACAGTTTTCATGTTTATATCCTCCGATTTTGTTATTCCAAATAACTTATTGCCGATGAATATAGCCGGCAATATTGCTTGTATTCGTTTGATAAATAATCGCCTGTTCATGACTTGTAATTTTATACTTACAAAAATACAGGATAAAGAGGTCTTTAAATTATAAATATGCAAGAGGGTGTTATAAAAATCCGTTATTTACAGCTCTATTCCGCAGGAATAATCCGTGTACCCCGAGAGCCATTGGGGCGTGGTCAAAAAAAAATGAAAATGTGGTTTTAATAGAGGCAAAATATAACACAAGCCAATGATATAAATAAATAAAAAATGATGAACCACGAATTACACGAATTGTGAAATCGCTACGCGATTACTTTGGCGCAGCGATACCCCAGGACTAGTCATCCACATCCACCCGCTGCAACCCCGAATATGTTAATGCAGGAATTAGTTTGAAGCGGAATAGGTAGTTGTATGATTAAGGGGGATAAGTATAACTCAACAATTCCTCAATTTAGCAATTCGACGGTTCGACAACTCGACAAAGAGGCCATCGGGGAACAAGGATTATTGACTGCACCATTTATTTATTGTTACAACTAATCGCTACACGATTAGATAATCCGTGTAATCCGTGTAATTCGTGGTCAAAAAAAAAAGAAAACGGTGGTTTTAATAGAGGCAAAATATAACACAAGCCAATGATATAAATAAATAAAAAAAAGATGAACCACGAATTACACAAATTGTGCAATCGCTACGCTTTACCCTTTAGTGTTCGAAAAGAAGTTTTATAAACGTATAGATCTATGCATCATGTAAATCAGCTCTCCTCCTTGCCAGGAGGAGAGCTGATTTACAGCTTGCAAAACACTATATATGTGAATGTTTGAATCTTTTCGAACACTAGAGCGCTTTACCCCGGGCTATAAATATGGCAGACTTACGGCCTGCTACTTACAGCTTGGTATAAAATTCCGCAGGAATACAGTTTGAGTAATTACCATGACTTGGTATGCCTATATACCATGTCATGGTATGCCTGTATACCACGACGTGGTAATTTACCTTAACGACTCATTGAACCTTACAGGCTGCTTTAACCCTGCTACATATTTCTGCGGTACTTGCCTCCAACCTCAAACAAGGCCTGTGTTATCTGCCCAAGCGAGCAGTATTTAACAGTGTCCATTAAGGCTTCAAATACGTTGTCATTATTAAGAGCAGCTTCCTTCAGTCGCATGAGCATTTCACGGGCTTTCAGCTTATTCTTGTCATGAAAGCTATTAAGTGCTTTGAGCTGACGCTGTTTTTCTACCTCAGTGCTGCGAATCACTTCCTGCGGCAATATGGTGGGTGAACCTGATTTTGACAAGAAGGTATTGACACCAATGAGAGGGAGCTCTCCTGTATTTTTAACTTTTTCATAGTGGAGAGATTCCTCCTGTATTTTACTGCGCTGGTAATTGGTTTCCATGGCACCCAATACACCGCCGCGGTCACTTATGCGTTCAAACTCCGATAGCACAGCTTCTTCCACCAGCTCGGTCAGTTCCTCGATGATGAATGATCCCTGGAGTGTATTCTGGTTTTTAGCCAGGCCAAGCTCACGGTTAATGATCAGCTGAATGGCCATGGCACGCCTCACCGATTCTTCGGTAGGAGTGGTTATGGCCTCGTCATAGGCATTGGTGTGTAATGAGTTGCAGTTGTCATAAATAGCATAGAGCGCTTGCAGGGTGGTACGAATATCGTTAAACTCAATTTCCTGGGCATGCAATGAACGACCCGATGTTTGGATATGGTATTTTAGTTTTTGCGATTTCTCATTGCCACCGTATTTATATTTGATGGCCTTAGCCCATATGATACGCGCCACACGGCCAATAACCGAAAACTCCGGGTCGATGCCGTTGGAAAAGAAAAACGACAGGTTAGGAGCAAAATCATCGATGTGCATGCCACGCGATAAATAATACTCGACATAGGTAAGGCCATTGGCCAGCGTAAAAGCCAGTTGAGTCAGCGGGTTGGCTCCGGCTTCAGCAATATGATAGCCTGAGATGGATACAGAGTAAAAATTCCGGACCTGGTTTCTGATAAAATACTCTTGTATATCGCCCATCAGTTTAAGAGAGAAATCCACCGAGTAGATGCAGGTGTTTTGCGCCTGATCTTCCTTTAATATATCGGCTTGCACTGTGCCCCGCACCTGCTTAAGGGTTTCCTTCTTAATACGTTCATAGTTATCTCCATCGATAATCTCATCGCCCGAAATACCCAGCAACTTCAATCCAAGGCCATTATTGCCTTCAGGGAGCGTATCTGCATACCCGGACCCTTCGTTTAAGGGTATCTTTATACCAGCTTCCTGAATGAATTTCTCACACTGTTGATCGATGGCTGCATTGAGGAAAAAAGCCATGAGTACAGGTGCAGGACCATTGATGGTCATGCTCACTGATGTTAAAGGATCACTCAGGTCAAAGCCGGAGTAGAGCTTTTTAATGTCGTCAAGGGTGGCTGTTGAAACACCAGAGTTACCCACTTTACCGTAAATATCAGGTCGGGCATCGGGGTTTTCGCCATACAGCGTTACCGAATCAAAGGCGGTAGACAGCCTTTTGGCCTTTTGGCCTTCAGAAAGGTAGTGAAAGCGCTTGTTGGTTCGCTCAGGACTGCCTTCGCCGGCAAACATACGCGTCGGATCTTCGTATTCGCGCCTGAAAGGGAATACCCCGGCGGCGAAAGGGAAGTGACCCGGAAAATTCTCTTTCAACTGCCACCTTAAAATATCTTCCCAGTTTTTGTATTTGGGCACGGCAATTTTAGGGACCCTGGTATTGGATAATGAGGAGGTGTGGGTCTCAATCTTTATTTCTTTGTTACGTACTTTAAAGGTAAACACATCATCGGCATAAGCTTTTTTCAGTGCCTCCAGCTTAGTTATCAGTTGCCGGTTGTCGTCGCTCAGTAATGCGTCCAGTTTTTTATATTCATCTTCAAGTTGCTTTGTATCACCTCCTTTTTTCTTGATTATCTCTATGGTCTGATGCAGGGCATACAGTTGGCCGGCCAGTTTCGACTGTTCTTCGGCCTTGGCATTGTAAGCCCGTATCGTTTCGCTTATCTCAGCCAGGTAGCGCACCCGGTGAGATGGAATTATACTTTGTGAGAACGATTGCTCTGTCATTTCTGCCTCGTGGGCCTTTAAACCAAGCAGGTAATGGTGGTTGAGGTAATCTTTCAATTTCTGGCAGAAGCGATTGATGCCCTGGTCGTAAAAGTTGGACGCGTTGGTTAAGAATACCGGCATGTCATTTACATCAACATCCCAAAGCTGCTTGTTACGCTGTACTTGTTTTTTTACATCCCTCAGAGCATCTTCAGCGCCTTTTTTGTCGGACTTATTAATAACCACAAAATCGGCAAAATCGAGCATGTCAATTTTCTCCAGTTGTGAAGGAGCGCCATACTCAGGCGTCATCACATACAAAGATATATTGGCATAGTCGATGATCTGGGAATCGGCCTGCCCGATACCAGATGTTTCCAGGATAATCAAGTCAGCGCCGGCTGCTTTTAAAAGGCTTACACAGTCATTTAAATGAGTCGAGACCGATGATCGGGCACCACGCGTAGCCATGGAGCGCATAAACACATTGGGGTGGTGAATGCTGTTCATGCGAATGCGATCACCAAGTAGTGCACCCCCTGATTTTCGTTTACTTGGGTCAACAGAAACAATGGCGATCTTCAATGTCTCTGAGTTCATTAACAAACGCCTTACGAGTTCATCTATAAGCGATGACTTTCCCGCACCGCCGGTACCTGTTATGCCAATTACCGGAATAACACGTTCAGCTGCCTTTTTAAGGATGTTTTGATTTAAAAGCGCATCGGCATTGTCGCTGTTTTCAAGCAATGTTATAAATCTGGCCAATGCCATTTTATCAGAAAATACAGGAAGAGGGGCATTGGATAGCTTCTCGTGTTGATAGTCGGCCAGTTTCAACACCTCGTTGATCATGCCCTGCAGTCCTGCTTTTCGTCCGTCATCGGGAGAAAAGATGCGTGCAATACCATACTGATGCAATTCATCCTGCTCATGGGGCAGGATAACGCCACCTCCGCCACCTACGATCTTAATATGACCGGCTCCTTTTTGCTGCAAAAGGTCGTACATGTATTTATAAAACTCCAGGTGACCCCCCTGGTAAGAGGTGACTGCTATGGCCTGAACATCTTCCTGAATGGCACAATCTACAATTTCCTGCACCGACCTGTTATGCCCCAGGTGAATCACCTCAGCACCTGATGCCTGCATGATCCGTCTCATTATATTGATAGAAGCATCGTGTCCGTCAAATAAAGATGTGGCCGTTACAATTCTAATTTTACCGGCAGCTTTATAGATGTGGTCCTTCATACTATCAGATTATATTTCCATGTTTTGCTCAATCAGTTCCGCCAGATCCATATTCACAACGCTGTCCTCCTTGTTCTTGTACTTGATGCCGTCGCTGAGCATAGTCATGCAAAAGGGGCAGGCAGTTGCCACAATATCAGCTCCGCTGGCAAGCACGTCTTCTGTTCGTTCTTCAAACACCTCCCTGTTGCCTTTCTCAGCTTCTTTAAACATCTGGGCTCCACCGGCTCCGCAGCAGAGTGAGAAGCTTTTGGCCCGTTTGAGTTCTGTAAAGTCAACATCGAATGCATTAATGACTTTACGGGGTGCCTCGTAAATGCCATTGCCACGGCCCAGGTAACAGGGATCGTGAAAGGTGATGCGCTTATTGGCAAAGGCATCTTTCTTCAATTTAATGCGGCCGCTGTCGATCAGATGCTGTAAAAAAGAGGAGTAGTGCATGACCTCGTAATGACCGCCTAGCTCAGGATATTCGTTTTTTATAATATTGAAACAGTGCGGACAGGTACAGATGACCTTCTGTACCTGGTAGCTGTTAAAGGTTTCAATTACCTGCATGGCCTGCATCTGAAACAACATCTCGTTACCGGCACGTTTGGCCGGATCGCCCGTACAGGTTTCTTCAGTGCCCAGCACCGCATAGTCAATGTTGGCTTTATTTAATATTTGAGCGAAAGCACGCGTTACTTTCTGATACCTTTTATCAAAGGCACCGGCGCATCCCACCCAGAATAAGTATTCGGGCTGATGACCTTTTGCCTTTAAATCGGCCATGATGGGTACATTTATCTTTGTCATGTGTGAGATTTATTTAAAACAACTTAGCCTTCAGTCCATTTTAATCGGTCTTCAGGTGAGTATTTCCATGGAGCCCCGTTATTTTCAATGTTGGCAAACATGGCATTCAGTTCTTCGGGAGCCTGTCCTTCTTCAAGAACCAGGTAACGTCGCATATCCATGATCAGGTTTGGATGGCTGATATTGAGCGGACATTCCTGGGCACAGGCATTGCACGAGGTACAGGCCCACAACTCTTCAGGTGTTATATAATCGCCAACCAATGCTTTCGCATCTTCTGCGCTCAAGCCGGCCTTTTCATCCATACGCTGGCGTATATCCACAAATAGTTTACGTGGTGATAACAGCTTACCCGTTATATTGGCAGGACAAACTTCAGTGCACCTGCCGCATTGGGTACAGGTCAGGGCATCCATGTAGTTTTTCCAGGTTATGTCTTCCACGTCTTTTACCCCAAAGCGGCTACTGGCAGGTCCATCACTTTCGGCATAGGGATTATCACTCATCATCAGATCAACTTCTTTTTTAACTTCAGGCATCATTGGTAAATGAGTGAGCGGCTTCAGGTTACTGAAGAACACATTGGGAAGAGACATAAACACATGAAAGTGTTTGGAGTAGGGCAGGTAATTGGCAAAGACAAAGATCAATACGATATGCATCCACCAAAAGAAAGCATATAGCCCTGCACTTTTAGCCGGGTGTAAGGTGTTGACCAACCAGCCTGAAAAGGGGTAGGTGCCAATGGCATTTGCACCAAATTGCACTGTTTCGTATACATTAAGTCCTATCAGTGAAAGCATTAATAGCATAATGAATGAGAGCGCAATATTGGCATCGGTTTTATTTTTCCTGCTTAACTCAATGCCCTTGAAGCGCTTGATGCGCATGACCAGACGCCGGAACAGAAAAGCAATAATTCCCACTAAAACGATTAGGGCAAAAATGTCACCACTGGCAGATATAATATCATATACCATGCCCCATGCCCCAAACAAACGGTGTGAGCCAATAATGCCGTCGATCACCATTTCAAGGCTGCCGATGGTAATGACCATAAAGCCCCAGAAAACCAGTGCATGCATGAGGCCAATAACAGGTTTCCGCAGTATTTTAGTCTGACCAAAAGCCACCTGAAGAGTGAGCTGTGTGCGCTTTACCCATTGCCCGTAAAAGGCGGTGCTCCTGGTTTTATCAAAATTGGTTTTGATCTTCCAAAATGAGTAAAGCAGGGCAGCAGCCGTAATGATCAGGATACTAATGAAAATCAATTGATCCATATGATTATTCTTTTTATTTATCAGCCATAAATTGCCTGAATAATGCGCTTAGTTCAGGAACAATTTTAAAAGCATCGCCCACCAGGCCATAGTCGGCCACTTCAAAAATGGGTGCGTCAGCATCAGAGTTAATGGCAACAATACATTTAGAGCCACTTACACCTGCCACATGCTGTATGGCACCTGATATGCCAACAGCGAAATAAATATTAGGCGCGATACTCTTACCTGTCTGGCCCACATGCTCATCGGCCGGACGCCATCCGTCATCGGCAACAGGGCGGCTGCAGGCTGTGGCAGCTCCAATGCTTTGAGCCAGCTCTTCAAGCAAGGCAAAGTTTTCGGCAGCTTTAAGGCCTCTTCCCCCACTAACAACAATATCAGCATCTGCCAGGTTAATGCCTTCTGTATTGGTTTGCTTATCAATTATCTCAAGGCGCGACACCGGCTCATCGATTTGAGGTGCGAATGTCTCAATTTTTAGATCCACAGGAGCTTCTCTAAGTCCAAAACTATTGAGCATGGGTGTCATGATCTTACGCTCTGTTTTAACCTGAACACTTGCCAGGGCTTTGCCGGTAAAAGCACGTTTGGAAACAATGAACGGATCATATGACTCGGGCAGATCCATTACCTGTGGTACAAAACCAGCTTTAAGCCTTACCGACAATCGTGGTGCAATGGCTTTTCCCTGGTTATTATCGGGGAAAAGGATGTATGAAGCATTGGTTGCGTTTACAGCCTGCTCTGCTATTTGAGTATAGACGCGGTTAACACGTTTATTGTATTGCGCATCGCCGGCTAGCAGTATTTTGCTCATCCCATATTTGCCCAGTGTCTCCAGTTCGGCTTGGTCAATTTCACCGATCACCAGGCCAACAACCTGCAGGTTGAGCTTATCGGACATGGCTTTGGCATAAGAGCATAATTCAAGGCTTTGTTTTTTTATCGTTCCGCCTACATTGCGGATATATACGAGTATAGACATGTGTGATGATTTTACGAATTTAACAATGAAGATGACCTGCTGAACTTATATAAGTTTGGCTTCATTACTCAGGTGATCCAATAATTCCCGGGCGTCGTTCAGCATTTTAACGCTTCCTTTTGCAGGAGGCGATTTATAGGTCATAAATTCTACCAGGGGCTGACTTTCGGCAGCTTCAATTACTTCAAGCGGTTTGCTTCGGGCTGTCATAATACCTCTCATATTGGGTATTTTAGGTACCCGGGCAAAACCTTTTTGTACGATCAGTACTGCTTTGCCATCGATTTTAAGCTGCTCTTTACCATTGGCCACATCGCGTTGAAAAACTGGCTCATTGCCATCGAACTTAATGGCCGATACAGATGATATCGAGGCATAGTCCAGCATTTCTGCCAACATGCCCCCAACCGAAGCTTCATTATAATCACCCGATTCAATGCCGCAGATCACAAAAGCAAAGTCAGTGTCTTTGATGTATTCCGCGAGCAGGGTGGCCGTTTGATAGGCATCCAGCGGATTGGCATTGATACGGATCGCTTTGTCGGCGCCAATGGCCAGGCATTTGCGCAAAGTGGGTTCAATAAAGGCTTCTCCAACTGAAATAACCGTTACTTCACTGACCGGACTGCCGCTATCTTCTTTTAATTCAACGGCACGTGTTAAGGCCAGCTCATCCCATGGGTTGATAACCCACTGGATACCGGTGTCATCCAATTGGGTGGCACTGTCGTTAAAACGAATTTTTGTTGTTGTATCGGGTACATTGCTTATGCAAACAAGTATTCTCATGTTATAGTGATTTAGGTTATATATCTGTTTCGTAATAAGTCAGACTGTTGCTTTATACTTGCCCTAATAATGGTCATTGACGCAGGTCAACTCACATTTATTCGGGCTCACAGACCTCATATCAGGAATTATAGCTCTAATATTATCGATCAATTCATATTGACAATCAGATATCTCCGTTTTCAATGGCCCTCGAGATTACGATCTTTTGTATTTCCGAAGTCCCTTCATATATCTGTGTCAGCTTGGCATCGCGCATCAACCGTTCCACGTGGTACTCTTTGACATAGCCATAACCACCATGCACCTGAACCGCCTCGGTGGTGATACGCATGGCCATATCGGCGCAATACTGTTTGGCCATTGCACTGGCAATGCCGTATGGTAATCCCTGGTCTTTTAACCACGCAGCTTTCATGCACAGGAATCGTCCGGCTTCGATCTCAGTGGCCATATCAGATAGTTTAAATGCTATGGCCTGGTGTTTAATGATCTCTTTCCCAAAGGTTTTCCTTTCCATGGCATATTTACGGGCCAGTTCATAGGCGCCAGAAGCTATGCCTAAAGCCTGTGATGCTATTCCAATTCGACCGCCTTCCAGTGTTTTCATGGCAAATTTGAACCCAAAGCCATCTTCTCCAATGCGATTTTCTTTGGGAACCTTCACATCGGTAAACTGGACAGAGTGGGTATCAGAACTACGCATGCCCATTTTGTTTTCGTGCGGGCCAACACTCACACCTTCGGCATGGCGGTCGACGATCAGTGCATTGATGCCCCGGTGACCTTTTTCAACATCTGTTTGTGCTATAACCAGGTAGGTTGAAGCTGTATTGCCGTTGGTGATCCAGTTTTTCACACCATTGAGCAGGTAATGGTCACCCATGTCAATGGCTTTCGTCTGCTGAGAAGTGGCATCAGAGCCGGCCCCAGGTTCAGATAATAAAAAAGCACCTGTTACTTCACCGCGGGCCAGCGGTTTCAGGTATTTTTCTTTTTGCTCATCTGTACCGTATTTCTCGATGCCAAAGCATACAAGGGAGTTATTGACAGAGATGATAACCCCAATGGATGAATCCACTTTGGAGAACTCCTCCATGGCCAACACATAGGAGACAGTATCCATTCCACCACCATCATATTCGGGTGCCACCAACATGCCTAAAAAACCCAGCTCAGCCAGGTTTTTAATATGCTCTGCAGGGTATATGGCTTTTTCATCGCGCTCTATCACATCATTAAACAGCTCGCGCTGGGCGTAATCGCGTGCTGCCTGCTGAATCATTAGTTGCTCTTCTGTTAATTGGAAATTCATAATGTTTGGTTTAGGGGAGTTATTATTAGTCACATTTTTTAAACACCATACTTACTACTGTTTTGTCATTGCCACCCATATTAACCGTCATGCCATAGGGTTTATCTTCAGGTATGGCTATCTGTGCCCGGCCTGATTGACCGCTCAACTGCTCAAGAATCGTTACCACCTGGTGCACTCCCGTGGCTCCGGTCGGATGTCCCCAGGCAATAAGCCCACCGGTTGTATTAAAGGGAATCTGCCCCTTTCGGGAAGTATGACCATTGGACACAAACTCAGCTCCTTTACCTTTTTCGGCAAATCCAAATGCCTCAGTTGCCAGTATGCCTGCAATGGTAAAGCAATCATGTGTCTCAACGGTGGCCAGCTGTTCTTTTACAATGCCCGCCATCTGTAATGCCTGCTCAACCGATACCTTTGTTGTGCTCAGTTCCAGGAGGTCCGCCGGCTCTTCCATTATATTGTCTTCGGTTTGAGCGAAGCCGACAAGTTCAATGGCCTCACTGAGCGGAATGCCAACACGCTTTAAGCCCTCTTCGGAAACAACAGCTATGGCCGAAGCACCATCAGATACCTTTGAACAGTCGGTGTAATTGAGGTGATCAACAAAGCGACTTCCGTCGGGAGGTGTCATACCTGTTTCAAGCAGCCGCTCGTTCTTATTCTCATGTTCCTGGGCTGTTTCACATAAACGGGCATTTTCAATACAGTTGGCATACCACTGCGCCAGTCCTTTACGCATATAATCTTCGCCATAGGCACTGGCATATGCACCAGCCCGGTCGCTGAACTTGCCAGGGAAGAAGTAGGCATGACCTGCCTGTCTCTTCTTATGGTAGTCGGCCAGCGCAAGGTGATCAGCCCCATACATGGCCTTAACGGTATTCTGTACTTCCACACCTATGGTCAGTACCACATCTGCGGTGCCGGCCAGTACTGATTTCACGGCAGTAACCACAGCAAGACCACCCGATGCACAGGCACCTTCGACACGTACTGAGGGTTTGTATCTTAAATCCTTATCGATGGAAGGAATAAAGGCGGCGAGGTGAGCCTGGTTGTTAAAACGCGAAGCCATAAAGTTGCCAATAACACTTTCATCGACATTTTTCGCGCCATTGATCATGGCCAGGGTTGCCCGTCCGGCTTCTATAATATAATGCTCAATGCCCGGGTTTTCCTTTTTAGGGTTAAACTCCGAGCGTCCGCTTCCCAATGAAACCGTATTATAACCGGCTACCATAAATACTCTTTTCTGCATAGCTTATTTGATAAAGTTGTTAACCGGTCCGTATAAATAATAAAAGCCATTCATCATTACCGAGTTGACATTGTCAACCGAGTTGGTAACGCCATCGTCATAGAGCTTTTGTCCAATTTCCTTCATAGACAGCATATAATCCTTAGCCAGTAAGGCACCACGGCTTTCTTCCCGCCTGATGCTTTCAAAGTATTCGTTGAGGTGTTTCTCTTTATACTTTGAGCGATTGAGTTGATTCCAGCTGTAAACTTTTGTTGAAACTGCCAGGAAATTATTCACTACCGGCTCAATGGCATCTATGGAAACATATTGTTGCGTTTCAATATCAAGCACTTCAACGGCTTTGCCCCTGTTGTATTTGAAATATCCGTCTTTTTGCGTGCCGTCAGCATTTTGACCACCCCTGAACCCTTTATTCAGTATATCATCCAGGAAGGGGCATTGCAATGGTTCATCAAGGTAAGTGTCCATTACACGCATGATGAGGGAACAAACATCAATGCCTACATAACCCATTAACTGGAATATGCCCATTGGCCTGACTAACAATTCATGACTCACTTTATCGACCGCCAATAAAGCCTCAGCAGGTGAGAGTTCTTTCCTGAGCGATTCATACAGATCCACTGCATATATTATTTCCCGCATAAAGAAACCATTGCCTATAAACCCGGCAATGTCATTGGCTTCAACAATAAGTTTATTCATCTGCGTTGCAAATCCGTGGACCAGCTGCGACAGCTCTGGTAAACCGTCGTTCAGTTCAACCACTTCAATGACCTTTTGTACTGCAGGTGGGTTGTAGAAGTGGCAGCCGATTATGTGCTTGTCAAGTCCGGCCTTATCGTCTAAAACTGAAATGGGAATGGCACTTGTATTACTTAAAAAGAAAGGGTGATTGGGATTATTAACCTTAATTTTTCTGAGAACATCCGTTTTGGCTGTTTCATCTTCGATAATAGCTTCAAAAATCAGGTATGACTGATAGGCCGATTCGATGGTAACAGAAGGTTTAACAATTGATATGGCATCATTTACAAAAGCTTCAATGATGTCTTTATTATCGATCAGGTGAGAGCGTCGTATAAATTGTTTACGTAGTTCAACAATGTTTTTTTCGGCCCACTTTAATACCTGTGTTTTAAGGTATTTCATTAAACCTTCGAGACGTTCATAATTTTGGTCTATGGCATGTATAACAAAGGTTTTGCCCGCATGTTGAGGCTGGTGCATCAGGCGTACTGAATGCAAAACATTAAGCAGGAGTATGCCGCTACCCATTTTACCGGCTGCACCAAGCACAGAAATGTTCTGATATCTTTCCAAATTGTTCATATAATAAAAGTGATAAGTTTACCAATTGGGTTTTCTTTTCTCAATAAAAGCGTTCATGCCTTCCTGAGCTTCCGCCTTGTTAAATAAACCGGCAAATACATCGCATTCGGTCTGGAATCCTGTTTTACTGCCGTATTGAAGGCCGGTGTTGATAACCGACTTAAGAGCCTGGCAGGCCAGTGATCCCTTGGAGTTAAGCAATATGGCCAGTTCATGCGCTTTGGATAACAGTTCTTCAGGGGGAAATACGGCTTGAACCAATCCCATTTGCATTGCCTGATGAGCATCAAACATGCTGGCGGAGAATAGGTAGTATCGCGCATTGTTAAGTCCAATGGCTCTTGCCAGTCGTTGGGTGCCGCCAAACCCGGGTATGAGTCCCAGGTTGACTTCAGGAGCGCTGAACTTCGCTTTTTCTGATGCGATCAGGAAGTCACAGGCTAAGGCTATTTCCAGGCCACCACCTAAGGCAAATCCATTGATGACGCCAATAAAGGGGACAGGCATGTTTTCAATGCGTTCAAGCGTTTGCTGGCCCAATGAAGAGAATGTTTTAGCCTGTTCTTCGCTTTTACCTTTCATTTCAGCAATATCGGCACCTGCAACAAATGCTTTGCCCTGTCCAGTCAGTATGACGCAGCGGATCGATCTGGATGTTTCGATTTGATCGAGCACCTGGTTGAGTTCTTCAAACATGCTGCTGTTTATCGCGTTCAGAGACTCGGGACGCGAGAACATAATGGTGGCAATGTTCTTTTCTTCTGTGTATGTGAGGAGATTCATAAAATAGTATAACTGATTCTTAATCAAGTTATGTATTCTATTTTAAGATATCAATGTCTTATTTAAAATTAATGAAAAATTAAATGTGGTATGCTTACAGATCGTAAGGTTTTACAGGCTTTTATCAGTCTGTGTTAACAAGGATTTATTTTTTATTTGTGAAGTCCTCTGTTATAAAATGTAATTGACCTCAATGTTGTGATGAAAAAGTGGGATAACAGTTACATTAATCCCTTCAAATTTACTGTTGATCCCACTTTAATAATGAACAAAATGCTCAGGAAAGTATAAGTTACGGCAATTACTTAGCTTATGATGCTATTCGTAATCTTTAGTTTTTCTGATTTCAAGTTCTATTTTCTTATCCCATAGACGTCTAAGTATTTCTTCACCTTTTTGCTCGTAATCATTTGCCAGATCATTGTCGCCAACCTTGTCATATATCCTTGCCAGTGCATAGATAGCTGGTAAATGCAGGTCGTTGATCTTTAAACAAAGGTTTAATTGTTGAATGCTATCATCATAAAAGCCTGCTTCTTCAAGCTTTTTAGCGTTGGCCATCAGTCGTTCAATATCAGAAATGTCCTTTTCCATTTTCAGGTTTAGTATATTCTCTGACTTGGTGATAACAACCGAACAAGGCAAATCGCGAATAACTAATTCGGTTACGCTGCCTAGTAACAGGCGTTGGAAAAAGGTTTTGCCGGTAGCACCAATAAATATCACATCAATGTTTTTGTCGCTGGCAAAATCAATGATCTTTTTATGGGGTTTCCCTTGTAAGATCACCTGCTCATAATCAACATCCACAAAACTGAAGTTATTAATAAAAGCATTGAAGTTGTTCCTGTTTTCCTTTTCAAGAGCTGTGTTTTCATCATCGTAATCAACTTTGTATCGCAAGGAGTATACCTCTTCCAATGGCTCAAACACATTGGTAAGGTATAGTTTGGCCTTAAATATGCGTGCAATTTTAATGGCATTGGTCAAAGCCCTGCGTGAGGAATCTGAATAATCTATCGGGCACATGACGTTAGCCGGTATTTTGCCCGAATTTTCTTTAACTACCCATACCGGCTTTTCTGATTTACGAATTAATTTCTCAACCAGGTAATCAACTGACTGATTGTTTTCAGTCAATTGAAAATCATTGGGAATCAATATCAGGTTGACATTTTCCTCTTCTGCTGTAGAAAGTATTTTCTCAAACATATTACCGTAGGCAATGATCTTCTCTACGGTAATATTATTTTGGCCTACATAGGCTGTTATCTGCTCAAAATCCTTATCAACATATTCTTCTATCAGCACTTTAACCTTTTGGGTTCGTGCTTCTGATGGCAGAACCTGAAGAAGCAATAGTTTAGAACCAAACTTTTTTGAAAGTTCGATGGCTGTATCCAATTGATCATGTGCCATCTGATTAACTTTAACAGGGACTAATATTTTCTCCAATAGTTTCATAGGCTTTTTGTAAACAAACGCCAAAAAAGAGAACTTTGTTTAGTTAAAAATGGTTAATGTAAAACAAACTAGCTATTTGTAAGCCATTCGTTAACAGGCAGACTTGTTTTGTTTGATTGTTTTTGCAATGTGTAAGCTATGCAAATAGATACCGGTTAAGGCAAACAAACCTATATTTATAATGTTTTATGTGACAGCAGTTCGTTTTTGACCGTTTTAATAAGAGGTAGCAAAACAGTTAAATTTAAATGCTGCCTATCTGCAACATAACCGGCTGCTTGATTGTGTAATAAAGGAAACTAAAAGCTTAATTTGTGAAATGGTAACTCAACCTACAAAGCGTTTTTGGAATTTACTGATAAAATATAAGGCCGTATTAAAGCAAATATACCTGTATGCTTTTTTTATTGGTATTATCAACCTTACTCTGCCACTGGGTATACAGGCTATTATCAACTACCTGCAAACAGGAGAATTGACATCGGCCTGGGTTATATTAGTCGGCTTTGTACTTGTGGGAATTCTTTTAACCGGTGTTTTGCAGGTGCTGCAGTTGTTGCTTGTGGAGAATGTGCAGCAGGATTTATTTGCCCGTTCTGCTTTTGAGTTTGCCTACCGTATGCCACGAATTGCTTTTGTGAAATTAGACACCATTCATGCACCAGAGCTGGTCAACCGGTTCTTTGATACGCTGACCATTCAAAAGGGTCTTCCAAAAATACTGATTGACTTTTCATTAGCCTTGTTCCAGATCTTCTTTGGACTGATCTTACTGACCATCTACAGTTCCTATTTTGTGATACTGGGAGTTATTATGGCAGGTATTTTATGGATCATCTTTAAGCTGACCGGTCGCCAGGGATTAACAACCAGTCTTGATGAGAGTAAGTATAAGTACCGTTTGGCTCACTGGCTGGAAGAAATTGCCAGAACAAATGCCAGTTTTAAAATATTTAATAAGGACAGCTTGCACTTAAAACTAGCCGATGAAAGTGTGAGTCAATACCTTAGCGCGCGTCAAAAGCACTTCAAGATCCTCATGCGTCAGTATGGGCTTTTTATTGGATTTAAGTTAACCATTGCAGCCGGTCTGTTAATATTGGGTAGTATTCTTGTTTTTCAGGAGAAAATAAACCTGGGTCAGTTTGTAGCTGCCGAAATTGTGATCATCCTGATCATTAATTCAGTTGAGAAGGTTATCAGACTGGTTGAAACAATATATGATGTCCTGACCGGTCTTGAAAAGATAGGTTATATAACCGACCTGGAACTTGATAAAAATTCAGGTAGTGCCACTGTGACTATGGAAAACGGTCTGTCAGTATCAGCTCGCAAATTATCTGTTAAGTTTCCCGGAGAGAACAGATCAGTCATTGATAAACTGTCATTTGATATAAAACCCAATGAGAAGGTTGTGCTGACTGGTGCATCGGGCAGCGGTAAATCGGTTCTCACCAAAGTGCTATCAGGATTGTACTCAATAAGCAGTGGTGAGTTATTGATCAATAATATTCCTCTATCGCACTATAACAGAGATAACTACTTCTCATCAATTGGGGTTAACCTACCTACCAATCAGTTATTTGAAGGAACGATAAAGGATAACATCCTTATGGGGAGGGAGATTCCGGAAATAGAACTTAATGACATGCTTCATTTTCTTAAGCTGGATGACTTTCTTAATTACCAGCCTCAGGGTATTGATACATCTATTGACAGTGGAGGAAGACGTTTGCCACGCAGTATCATTCAAAAGATACAGTTGGCACGTATCCTGATCCATCAACCAAAGCTTTTATTGCTCGAAGAGCCTCTTCAATTCCTTGAAGAGCAGGAAAAGAAAAGGATTGTTGACTTTATAACATCAGATGCTTTTAATGCAACAGTAATTGTGGTATCTGATTTTAGTTATTGGCAGCAAAAATGCAAACAAACCATTGACCTAAACCAGTAACTTAGCGCAACATGTTGAATATTTCCAAGAACAGCATCAGTAAATTTATTCATCTGACAGATTTTAAGTCATATGAATTGGTAAAAAAGAGCCAGGTAAAGCAGGCGCCGCTATATGTCATGCTGGGCTGCTTTGTTGTATTGCTTATAGGGATGTTTTTACCCTGGACTCAAAATATTGATGCCAAGGGCTATGTAACAACCCGCCAGCCGGAGCAGCATCCTCAGGCCATTCAATCGGTTATCTCAGGTCGTATTGAAAACTGGTATAAGCGGGAAGGTGATTTTGTAAACAGAGGCGATACAATATTGTATATCACTGATGTGAAGAGTGAGTATTTTGATCCTGATCTGTTGCTGAGGACCAATGAGCAGCTGGATGCAAAGAGTCAAAGTATTGATTCCTACGATATAAAAATAGAAGCCCTTAAGAAACAATATGAAGCTCTGAAGCGAGCCTATCAGTTGAAACGTCGTCAGGCTTTTCAGAAAATTGACCAGGCACGCAATAAGATCAGTATGGATAGTATTGATCTGGTGGCTTTCAACAGCAATCTGGCCATTAACAAAAACCAATATGAACGTACAAAAGAGTTGTATGACAAAGGCTTAAAAACCTTGTCGGAACTGCAGGAAAAACAGTATAAGCTTCAGGCTGCTGAAGCCAAGGTAAATGTGCAACAAAACAAGTTGATCAATCAGCAAAACTCCCTGAGCATACTAAATATTGAATTACTGGCCATTGAGCAGGAATATGCCGATAAACTGGCAAAATCTGAATCGGATCTGCAAACAGCGGTTTCTGCCAAGTTGGAAGGTGTTGCAACCGTATCTAAATTGCAGAGTACCTTAAGTGGCTATAATCAGCGCCAAAAGTTCTATTTTATAACAGCTCCGCAAACAGGTTACCTGACCAAAATAGTAAAGAAGGGTATTGGTGAAACCGTTAAGGCAGGAGCCGACATCGCCATTATAGTACCCGATGAATATGATCTGGCTGTTGAGATCTATTTAAAACCCAATGACCTGCCGTTGTTGCATGTGGGTAACCATGTTCGTCTGCGATTTGACGGGTGGCCTGCTATCGTCATTAGTGGTTGGCCCGAGTCATCAACCGGTGTTTTTGGTGGTACCATAGTCGCCATTGATCAGTTCATTAGTAATAATGGTTTTTACCGTGTTTTGATAAGTCCTGATGAAAGTGAGAAAACATGGCCTGATCAACTGAGGGTTGGGGCAGGGGCGGAGGCTTTTGTGTTGCTCAATGAAGTGCCTGTGTGGTATGAAATATGGCGACAGCTCAATGGATTTCCGCCTGATTTTTACCAACCGAAAGAGAAGCAAAATGAGCTTAAAACTAAAGCACCAATCAGGTCGGTGAAGTGAGAGAGGACAGAAGACCGGTGGCTTGTGAAAGATGAGTAAGTATTGAAATTCAGAATATATGGCATATACAGCAGCAGATAAGCAAGGTAACATAAGGACAGGTAAGTACAAGTTCCTGGTATTACTGTTGTTGCTGATAAGTAAGGTTTGGCTTGCCTCGGCGCAGACTGACAGCCTTGTTTTAAGTTATCAGGAATATGTTGATAACATAGTAGCCTTTCACCCGGTAGCTCAAAAGGCACGTTTAAAAGCACAATATGCCGAAGCCGGGATGATGGGAGCAAAGGGAAGTCGCGATCCGTATATTGATGCCAGCTGGAGCAGTAAAGAGCTGGATGACAAGCTGTATTATGAGAAGCTAAAGACAAAGCTTGTATTTCCCACATCCTTAGGCGTTACCTTCAGTGGCGGCTATGAAAATACAGATGGAGCATACCTGAACCCGGAGAATAAAACAGATGAATATGGCTTATGGAACCTTGGTGTTGAGATGGATGTTTTGAACGGTTTGCTTACCAACGAGCGGAAAACGGCTATAAGGCAGGCGCGCGAGTATCAGCATCTATATGAAAACGAGCAGAACATGCTTTTGAATGATCTGTTGTTCAATGCCCTCTATTCATACCATACCTGGCAGATGTATTATTACTCAATGGAGATATTAACTGAGAATATTTCCATAGCCCATACCTACAATGAAAATACACGCAATGCCTATTCCATGGGTGAAAAGACAGCCATGGATACACTTGAATCGAGCATTGCTTACAGGGAAGCCATCAGTTTGTTCAATAAAAATGAACTATACCTGGTAAAAGCCAGGCAAAAGCTGGAAAACTACCTTTGGTACAATGGACAGGCTTTAAAGCTTCAACCCGGGGTGAAGCCTGAAAGCTATGATGCCTTTTATACCAATGAATGGGCAGAGTTTGACTCGGTGCTCATAAATAACCACCCACTTATTCTGACATCCATTAATAAACTATCGCTGACAGAAATAGAACAGCGACTAAAGCGTGAGAAACTAAAACCCAAGCTAAAAATTAAATATGACGCGTTATTAACCACCTCAGATGATATCCGGATTCATGGTTTTGATATGTCTGATTATAAGCTGGGGGTAGGCTTTTCGATGCCCTTGTTTCTAAGAAGCGAAAGAGCGGGTGTGCGAAAGGGTAAATTGAAAATTCAGGAGCTGGAGCTGGATATCATGTATAAGAAAAATGAGTTGTACAATAAAGCGGAGGCCAGTCGTCAGCAACAAAATATATTGAAAGATCAGATTGAAATTTATGAGCAAAACGCTGTTAACTACGAGCGTTTGCTTGAAGGAGAAAATGAGAAGTTCAGATATGGTGAAAGTTCCGTTTTTCTGCTCAATAAACGGCAGGAAAAATACATCGACGGCAAGCTCAAACTTACCGAAGCATATGTCAAATACAGGCTGGAACTGCTCCGGTATTTATATTTATCCAACCAATTGGTTACTAATCAGGCAGAATAATAAAAAAGCCGGCTAATAAAAGCCGGCTCCCTTTAGTCTACATCATGTCCTAAAATGTAAACGCTATTTCTAATTCAAACTGATTCATTTCCAGTTCTATGGTTTGGTTTGGAACCATATTGCCCTGCATGGCTTGTTCAGGGTCAAAATCAAAAGGATTATAACCTTTCACACTTGCAGGTAAAGCATATACCATGGCCACATGAATGGCTTTGCCCGATTCACCAAAAGCTTTTGAGCAACCAAGAGTGATGTGATTTTCAATTACACCCGGTGCCAGAATATTAAACATTACTTCCGTTTCAGGTATTGGCTGATCGTTATGTGAGAAACCACCTCTGAATATCCAGCTGTTTTGTGTATCATATTCAAGACCTAACTTATATACATTGATATCGTTCCATCCAAAACCCGAGCCATTGTCAGCTCCCAGAGGCACATGGTTTGGATTTGGAGTGTAATCGCCAGGATTGTTAGGGTCACCGCCCGGATTTAAAAACGCGGGAGGAAGAGCCATTGGATCGATAGGGTTACCAATTGAGGCCACCTCAGAATAATTAATGCGTTTAAAGTCAAACATGGCAGTTAGTTTATCAGTGAACTGATAAGCCACACCAACAGTTAGATTAGATGGAATATCAAATCCTCCCTGCTCTGCGAAAAGACCGGCATATTCATCGAACTCACTCATTTTGATTTTGGGCTGATAGCTTGCTCCAAGAGATAAGGCATCTGTTAACTGGCCCAGGTAACCGACTTTAAAGCCGATGCCAAATGAGTTATCATGACCGTTGGCAGTCAGTTTCTCGGGGTTACTTGAAAACGGACCGAAAGCAGACAGGCCTGTTGCTTCAAAGTACTGGAATGTTCCTATTACACTAACACCAATGCTGTGTTTCTCACCAAGCTTGCGTGAATAGGTCAGGTCCAGAAACATCTGGGCCAGATCAACACCAGTTGTCGAAGATGACATATCACCAAATGTCATGGTTGGATAATCGGTATTCATACCGCCATTACCAAACAGGCTGGCCGAGAGACTGCTTTTTTCATTCAGCATCCAGTTGGCAGCTATGCTTGGCATAACAAACCATTTAGAATCACTCTCCACAGTTCCGGGCATAAGTCCCATTGTTCCGGGCATCATAGATGGATTTCCAGTTACAGTATACTGGCGGTTGGGATTAAAAAATCCAACACCAACCTGGTATTGTTTTCCCAGGAATACTTTTCCTGCCGGGTTTCCATTCATTAGGGAGTATTTGTACCAGGCAATACCAGCCCCTGCCAATCCTTTATTTTGTGCGCCATAGCCTACACCGAAGTAGCCATCGGTTGCCATCATAAAGGAAGGTATCAGTAGACCAATAAGCAGTGTGATCAAATGTTTCTTTTTCATATCGTAGATTTTTATTTCATGTGTTCATAATTTCCCATTTCGGCATCAACTTTGAATTCTATTAATTGTCAGCCAGTGTTTCAATACGAACAATCATGTTTGTTTTTACTATTTATTTTGATTGGTTTAATTATTTATCTGCTGTCTTATGTGAAAATTATTTGAGTATTGGTGCCGCCGCACATGCCATAGAAGTCACCTACTGTAAGCACATCCGATACATCTTCCCACAAATCATCTTTTGTAAGTTTAAACATATCCATGGCCAGTTTACAGGCATATATTTCGCCCCCTCCGGCAGTGATCATTTCGAGGAATTCATCAACAGGCGGAATATCCAGTTTCTCCATCTGACTTTTCATCATTGCCGAAACACCTGCTTCAACACCAGGTAAAGCACCAAGAAGTGAAGGGAATGGCAGGCCTCCAGGCATGCGCATGGCCGGGTTTCCAATGGTACCGGTATGCAGCTTGTTCATTTGCTTCTTAGTAATGGCATCAAGACCGAAAAAGGTAAAAAACACTTTGGCTTCAATACCTTCCATAACTGCGCCATTGGCTAAAACAAGGGTTGCATATACATCTTCAATGGTTCCTTTAGCACAAATGATACATACTTTTCTTAATGGATTTTCTTCTTTTGTCATAACTAGTATATTTTAGGGTTACACACAGCTAACAGGTTTTGGAATACCTGCAATTTTTGAGGAATACTTTAATGGTCCGCCAGGAAATAGTTTATATAAACCTTTTATATCAACAATGCCCGATTTACCTACTTTACGAATGGTCAATGCTTCTCCCTGCTCATGTTTTTCGCGCAGAAACATCAATACTGCCATGTGTTTATCAGTTAGATCAATGCCAATGTCATCTGCAATGGCTTTTGCAATTTCTTCATTCCACTGGGATGGATCTGTCAGGTAGCCCTCTTCTGTGATATCTACCATTGTGTATGCTATTTCTACTTGTGCCATAATGTTTAGATTTTTCTTGTTAACTGATTCTTATTTAGCTGATACCTGAAGTCATTGTTTGTTTATCATTCAAATTGAAATCAGGTTGATATATTCTTCATAAATGTGACCATAAAGCCCATTGCCTTTTTCATTTCCGGTTTATTGATCTCGCGCATCAGCTTGAATACCGAATATTCAGGTACATTTTCCATCTGCATGCTGTTGTAGGCCCTGAGGGCATTATCCATAGCGTGCATCATTTCAGGCTGGGTCAGGCTTTTGACCGTATTTAAAATGGTTACAATGTTATCGGCCAGCTGTGCCACATCTTCCTTTGAAAAGGCACTGACCACATTGTCAATTACTTTAGCTGCTTCGGCAAAAAACTCGAAATAACCTTTTTGCTCAAATTCGTGCAGACGACTGGTCATATCAATAATGGATTCACGCACCAATGGCCCGGCATCTTTGGTGAAATCAACCATGCTTTCAAACATGCTTAGTACCACACCTATGTTTTCAATATTATGCAATAAGCGAATACCCAGCATTTTTATTTCATCAACATCGATCTCGACCTGTTGATTTTCAAGCTCAACAACGGCAGTGTCGTACATGTCTTTACCGACAATCTGCAAATCGGAGAGCAGGTCTTCCACACTCTCTGTTTTTTGCTGTTGCCGGGTCACAATGTCGAGAACAATGTCCATCTTTTGATTCAGCTGGTTGATCTGTGCCTGTAAATCTGTTTCGTTCATAACTCCCTCCTTTAATAATTAGAAAGTGACCCTTTTTTTGCCAGCCATTGTCATATCTGCTTCTACCGGCAGCTCTTTGCCTTTAAGCAGCATGTGCCAGTATATCCAGCGGAACATGATTTTACCGTAGTGGTTTATTTTAGTGTTCTTAAGCAGACCAAAAGGTCCTATTCCCGGTAATGGGAATGTGCCGGGTAATGGTTCGGTTTCGTAGTTAAAGTCAATGAGTGCACCTTTTCCATATCCAGTTTCTATGTAGCAGTTGGCATGCCCGTCAAACTTTGCCAATAGCGGCCGGTCCTCAATGGCACTCATCAGGTTGTCGTATAATATTTCAGATGCAAAGTGAGCTACTGATCCTGCTTTGGATGTTGGAATGTTAGCAGCATCGCCCAAAACAAATATCTCTTTATGATCTTTTTGTTGCAGGGTATGTTTATTAGTATACACAAAGTTAAGGTCATCACCCAGTCCGCTTCGTTCAACCATTTCATCACCCATGTTAACAGGTACAATGGTCAGCGTATCAAAAGGCACCTCTTTTTCATCATAAGACACCAACACTTTTTTATCGTTGTCAACACGTTCGATATAGAAGTCAGAGACCACATTAATGTTTTTCTCTACCAGTAATTCAGCCAGCATTTTAGTAGCGATTGGTTTGGTAAAAACCCCTGGCATTGGCGTAACAATGGTAATGTCAACTTTATCGCGCATGCCTTTCTTTGTGAAGAACTCTTCGGCCAGGAAAACAAATTCCAAAGGAGCCACAGGGCATTTGTAAGGCAACTCGGTAATGGCCATTACCAATTTTCCCCCTTGCCACGTTTTAAAATGCCTTTGCAAGGCCAGTGCTCCTTCAATGGTGTAAAAATCAAAAATATCTTTGTACCACAATTTATCTTTCAGTCCTGGTGTTTCAGCGGGTTTGGTTTGAGTACCGGTGGCAATAATAAGGTAATCGTAATGCAGCACCTTACCTTCGTTAAGATGCACTATTTTATTGGGTGCATCAATTTTATCAACACCCGTATACATGACATTAACTCCCACCGGAAAGAAACTGCTCTTGGGCTTGCGTACGTCGTGCTCTGAATATATTCCAAATGGTATAAATAAAAACCCAGGCTGATAATAGTGTGTTCTGTGCCTGTCAACAATGGTAATGTTCCATGTTTCCCGGTCTAATGCTTTTCGAAGTTTATTGGCCATCATGGTTCCGGCCGTTCCTCCTCCTAGTATAACTATATTTTTCATGGATATATATTTTAGCACTGGTGTTAACACCAAATGAATTATTGTTTTGTTCCCAAGTTTGTAATTAGCCCCTTTTGTATTATTTTGGAATTCAATTTACTCAGTGCTGTGCTTATTCGGCATCTGAGATGCGGTAATAAATATCAGTTTATGATATATATCAGTTGGACCGACTAATAAAAGACTTGTAAAAAAATCCAGATATGGCTATAGAGTGCAGTTGTGACGAATGTGAGTTGAAAGAGCTGTTTTTTCAGAATGTATCAGCCAACGAAATGGAGAGTTTGTGTCGAAGCAGGGCAGAACAGAACTACGATAAAGGTGATTACATTATTGAACAGGGCAAGCCTGTAAAGGAATTTATTTACCTGAAAAGCGGCCTTGTAAAACTGTTTATAACCAATGCTAACGATAAGGAGCAAATACTATCGTTTGCCAAGCCTTTTGATTTTGTCAGTTTGCTTAGCATCCTTTCCAAAGATCAGCATAGCTATTCGGTAATGGCTATTGAAGACTCAACAACTTGCAATATATCCATAGATGATGTTAAGCGCACCATTAGGGAAAATGGGAAATTCGCCATGAGTGTGCTTGAGAAAATGAGTATGGTCAGCGATAATGTTATCAATGAATCTCTGGCCATCAGGCGACGGAACCTGAGAGGCCGGGTAGCATATGTATTGCTGCATTTTTACCACGATATATATAAAACAGAATCTTTTGAATTACCGGTGAGCCGAAAAGAAATTGCCGAGTATATTGGTATGACTACCGAAAATGTTATCAGGGCCTTAACCGAATTCCGCAAAGACGGGATTATCAAGATCTTTGGAAAAGTAATTGAAATAGTTGACGAGACTAAGCTAAAACAAATTTCTGACCATGGATAGGGAGAGTTGACAGGCTTGAATTATCGACCTGACAGATTGTGTTACCGATATATTGATTGTTATGGTGAAAGCAGGAGTCGTTTATCTGCAAATGACAATACCTATCGTTTACTTTCCAGGGCTTCCAGCAACCTTTTGTCCCGCCCGTATATGTCTTTATAAAAACTGATGCGGCCGTCGTTCTTATTATCATCGCAGGTCATGTAGATCAGGATAATGGGTATGCGTTCTTTTAAATGGATCGTTTGCGTTGTTTCTGATTCGACTATCTTATTGATCCTTTGAAGATCGTAATAGGGATCATTCAATAAGAGCTTGGCCAACACAAAAGGTTTTTCAACCCTGATGCAACCATGGCTGAATGCCCTTTCAGAACGGTTAAATAAGGATTTGGATGGCGTGTCGTGTAAGTAAATGGCATAGGGACTGGCAAACATGAATTTGACTTTTCCCAGAGCATTGCGTGAGCCGGGCTGTTGTACAATGGCATAAGGAAAGTTATGGCTTGAGTATTGGGTAAAATCGACCTTAGCCGGATCTATGGGGGTGTTGTTTTGATACAGAATCATGTTTCTGTCCTTAAGGAAGTTGTCGTCCTGTTTTAATTTGGGCAGTATTTCCTGAGAAACGATGGAGTAGGGAATGTGCCATGTCGGATTGAAAACAATATAACTTACATTGGCACGAAAAGTTGGTGTTTGCTTGTGGTCTTTGCCTACTACAACCCGGCAATAATGATTAATGGTGTCATTGCGCACCAGGTGCAGGTAGAAGCTGGCAATGTTAACGATCAGATAGTCTTCGGGCAGCTGATTATTCAGCCAACGTAGCCTTTCCATATTGACTCTTAGTATGTCAAGGCGTTCTTTAATGGTTATATTAATTGCTCTGTAGGTTTCTTTACCGGCAACACCATCTGCCTCAATCCCATTTAGAATTTGGACATCTTTGATGGCTTCCTCCAGTTCACCGTTAAAAAATGCAGTGGTGTCCAGGCTGGAATACGCATTGGCTATCAGGTGTTTTTTTAGCTCACTTACCTCGGGAATTGAGTCGCCGGGTTTTAAAGAACTCCCCGGATACTTTAGTTTTTCAAGGTGACCTCCGCCTTTGTGAATGGAATCGTAACGTGCAAAGAGTGATTTCAGCTCTTCATAGCGTTTCAAATGAGGCCGGGCATTATTCATCCAATGCGAAAGGCTTGTATTGCGCAGGTGATGCTGCAGAGAGTGCAGCAGTTCATCTTTTACAACAGCATTTGTGTCAGACCACATGGGCTGAAGACTTGTTTGGTCGAGCTTACCGTTGATGAGGTGAGTCCGGTAGGTGAGCAGGGCATCACTCATTATAATATCTGCAACGGCGATATGGTAAGGGTCATTATACCTGCCGCGGTACTTGATCACATTCTGCCTGATATAATCAGCATGATAATCTTCGGGATTGAGGCCATCATAATAAGCATGCGTAACAATAAACAACAGGTCTTGCCGGTTGCGCTCATTTAACCACAGGGGCTGAAAATTATTTTTTTTGTAGGTTTCAATTAGTTGCCTGTTGGCTAATAGAAGCTGACCTTTGAGTTTTAATCCGCCGCTATTATGCAGCTCTAAAACAAGCTCCTTTAAATGCCTGTTTGATTGGTGGGTACTAATTGCCATTGAAACAGGTTCATCGAGCTTACAATAAGGAATGACATGGCTGTTCCAGGCATGCAGATGCATGAATACGATTCCAAATATGAATACCATTAAGTTCATGTCTCAACTTACAGGATGAGACATTAATTTAAGGAAATTTTCAATTTAATACTGAAGAATTTTTCAGGTAACTTTCTGTCGGATGGTAGATAAATAATAAACTTCCGTCTTTTATTTTATCAATAACAAAGTCATAGTCGGCAGCCGGAATAGCCGGACAGCCAAAACTTCTGCCCAGGCGGCCATACTTTTTAATAAAGGCCTCTTCGGCATAGTTAGCCTTATGCACTACAATGTGTCTTTTTCGGGCTTTATCGTTAATACCTTTTTCCAGTCCATCCAGTTTCAGCGACAGTCCATGTTTGCCATAATAGGTTTCACCTGTCTTAAAAAATCCAAGGCTACTTTGGTTACTATGCACAATATTGGAAAATTTCTGAGCCTCCAGCATGCCCGTGTTTTTACCATGAGCCACATAGTTCTGGTAAATAACCTGACGTTTACTCATATCTATCAGGTAAAAGCGTTTTTTGGTGGATGGCTGACTGAAATCGACGAGCGTGATAATATCCGATTTATGCAATAAAGAGTCTTTTAGTTTGACCCAACCCTGGTATGCAATATCAAATGCCTCAAAAGACATAGAGGTATTTCCAATTTCGTTATAAAGTTCTAACGGAATGTTGAGCTCTTTCGGTTCTACGTGATTCTTTTCGATCGGGTTGACCGAAGAAAATAAAAGGATAATTAATGTATAGATCATTCAAACAGCACTTAATTCAACAACTTCTAATCTAAACCTCTCAATAAAATCAAAGCCGCAAAAATACAAGGTATTGTTTACCAAACAATATTAACGGCGGTTCTTTAATCTTTATTGATCTTTTTGGTATGAGTCCCTATTTGCTGATGAATACGGATAAAACGCAAAATGGTTATACTTTATGGGCATATTTATAGTGTGGAGTATTCTGTTTAAGCTTATTAAGCTGAATTCGACATCTAATTTCGAACTCAGCTTATTGGGAGCTTAAGCTAAGATCTATCTCAGGAATATGGTTGGTTCTTCACCCGCAACATTTCGTCTGACAGACAGTTGTTTTATGATCTCTTCTTTTTCTTCGTTGGTGAACTTTGACCAGTTGCCTGCTTCATCAATTGTACGGCGGCACCCAAAGCAAACACCTTTACTATCATATTGACAAACGCTTATACATGGAGATGGAACTTCTTTCATAATCATAGTTTTTTAACACAAACATTAAGATGAGCGATATGTTTACCCATGGGATGAAAAACATTAAAAAAGCATAAAATATTCAGTAATCCGGTATTTATCCTTGCTGGTATTTCATAGGATGGATGGTTTATCATAAATTTGTTGACTATGGCCGATAATTCTGGTAAAATACTTAAAAGTATACAGCCCTCACGTATTACTTTTCCAATTATCATTGGATTAGGCGTTACCGGGTATTTCCTATATAATGAATTTGATCCTGCAGTACTCGATTACTTCACCTTTACATTGCAGTCCTTGTTCTGGTTTTTTATATCGTTTCTGATGATGGCCATACGTGATTTTGGGTATATCATTCGCATACGCTTATTAACCAACAATATATTGACCTGGCGAAAAGCATTTAACACCATCATGCTGTGGGAGTTTACCTCGGCCATTACACCTTCGGCAATTGGAGGAACCAGTGTAGCCATCTTTTTTATTAATAAGGAGGGTGTCAAACTGGGGCGCAGTACTGCCGTAGTAATGGTCACATCATTTCTTGACGAATTATATTTCATACTAACATTCCCCCTTATTCTATTATTCATCGGGCGCACAGATATATTTGCCTTTGGTGATAGCATGATGGAGGGCATACCATGGTACAAAAACCAGTTTTTTATGTTTGCCCTCACTGGTTATTTTCTTAAGCTGGCCTATACCATTGTAATCAGTTACGGCTTGTTTATTAATCCGCGGGGATTGAAGTGGTTGTTATTGTGGGTTTTTAAATTACCTATTATTCGTCGCTGGCGACCGCAGGCCAATGAATCAGGTTCCGATCTGATCTCAACATCGGAGGAGTTTAAACGCTGGCCACTTGTTAACTGGTTAAAAGCTTTTGCGGCTACTGCGCTTAGCTGGACTGCCCGATATTGGATAGTGAATACACTGATCCTGGCTTTCTTTGGTTTTCAGCTGCTGGGATGGAATGATCATATACTGATTTTTGGGAAACAACTGGTGATGTGGATCATGATGCTGGTTAGCCCGACACCGGGAGGTAGCGGCTTTGCTGAATGGGTGTTTAAAGAGTTTCTAGCCAATATGATTCCTGTGGGAACAGGTATGGCTATGGCCTTTATGTGGCGACTGGTTAGTTACTACCCATATTTGGTAATTGGAGCTTTTGTAGTGCCCAAATGGATACGAAAACACTTCATTACTACATGATTTGATTTGATAAACTGGAGGTTTTTAGTGATAAATGGCTGTTTTCGATTTATGCTTATCACTAACTTGCTAGTCGAAAATGAAATACTATGCCTCAGTTTAACTATATTTTCTCTCTCACTATTACTATACTTTTATTTATAGGAGGATGTAAGGAGCGTCGGTCCAATAAAGTAAAGCAAGTACCGGAGCCGCGTAAAGAGCTTGTTATCTATTGCGAAAACACCATGCTCAATATGGTAGTGGATCTTAAGTACAACTTTGAGCAGCTCTACAACTGTAATGTCACCATACAAAACGATTGTTCGAAAAATTTGATGGGTATTATTAATTACTCAGCTAAAGGTGATATTTACATTCCTTCATCATCTCATAGTTTTAATACTTTTCAGAATAACACAGGGTATCAGCTCACTGATTCACTGTTTTTGGGTTATAATCACCTGGTATATATGGTGAAAAAAGGTAACCCTAAGAGCTTTAGCGGAAATACAGCCCCCCTGAAGCGCAGAGGCAAGTATGCCGTAATCATTGCCAATCCGGAAACCAGTTCACTTGGTTATGAGACCAAACAGTTCTTGCAAAAGCAACGTGCTTATGATGAGGTGCTTGAGAGTGTTGTTTCTTTAACGTCTGATTCCAAGGGGCTTGTAAAGGGGTTGAAAGGCGACCAGGCCGATGTGGCCATTAACTGGAAAAGCAACATTAATGTAAATGGTAATGCTCAACACATTGAAGTTATCTATCCGCAGTCACCCTACAACAACGCCATACCTATGTATGCAGCCGTTATGTCCTGCAGTTCAGAGCCTACTCTGGCCAAAGCCTTTCTCCAACTGGCTTCTGAAGAGCTAAGTGAAGCAGCCTTAGCACGGTATGGTTTTTCGAAAAGACCGTCCATTATTTTTTAAATTAATGGTAAAATTCTATTTTTAGGAAAATCTATTTCTGTGAGCAAGCGTAATAAAAATCTGAAATTATCCTATTTTAAGGAGCCGATTATAAATAAGTTATATTTATTGTTGGCCATCTTTCTTTTGACCATTGCCACAATTCTGACGATCGAAAATTACTTTGATCGCTCATACAGCTCAAAGTACCGCTATTCAATTGAGAACCAGGAGAAGCTGCTTCAGCTGGAAAGTTTACTTAATCAGAACTTATTGAAATTAAACCTGGCCTTTAAATCTTATTCATCGATCAACCTTACAAAGGCTCTGGAAAATAACGATACAGAAATTGCACAGCTGACACAAAAGAGTAAGGATATATTAAATGTGATTGATCAGGGAGGAATCATTGAAGATGTGCGACCTGTAAAGGATTACTCAAAAGATTCGATTACGATCCGGATTAATTACGAGGAAGATTTGTTCACGGGATCAATAGAAGAGGTAAGTACCTTGATTCCGCTTATTGATGATCTGTACAATCAATCTACCCGTATATCCGATCAGGTATTAAAAAATATCACGGTTCACAAAGGTGAAAATGAGAATTTGAAAAGTAACGTTGAGCAATTGATTAAAGGAGCTGATCCTGAATTTGACAGGATGCTTGAGATTGAAAATACAATTGCTTATGAAATTAATAAGCGATTAGTAAGCCTCAATAATAAAGCCATTAATGTATTGAGTCGTTATAATAAGTTGAAATATTCATCACTTATATTCTTCACACTTTTTGTTCTCCTCCTGTCGTACTTCCTTTTTTCGCAAATAAGAAGTGTCATACTTTATCGTAAAAAGGCAGAGGATAATAATAAAAAGTTGATTCAGGCTGTTGAGCAAAGTCCCATTTCAATTATGATTACAGATACTCAGGGCAATGTTGAGTATGTTAATAAAGGCTTTAAATCACTTGAAAGTTATTCGAAAAGTGAACTTGAAAGTGGAGATACCAACTTTTTTAAGCTTCAGAACGAAAAGAACGAACTGGCTGATTTGCTTTGGCAAACGATTCAGGAAGGTAAAGTGTGGCAGGGTGAAATATCCAGTACCAAGGAAGATGGTAGTATATACTGGGAAAAAGTGTTGATATCACCAGTACTTAGTAAGGATAAAACCATTTCAAACTATGTGGCTATCAAGGAAGATACCACGGAGAAAAAGTTATTGACCGAATCGTTGAAAGAATCCAATAAGGCATTATCAACTATTACCGATAACCTGCCGGTAGGTGTAATGATTGTTGATAAAGACCGTCAGATTATTCAGGTCAATAAAACTGCTTCAAAAATCATGGGTTTTGCTAATAGTGATGAAGCCATGGTTCACTTGACCAACAGTTCATATGAAGAACTGTTTTTCACCAATAAAAAAGAAGAGTATAAAGACGAACAGACTGGTATCAATGTAGCCGCACTTGAAGAGCGTCTGGAGATAAAAGAGAATAATGTTTCGCGCGAAATTCTAAAGAATATCATTCCAATTTCATTGGAGCAGAAAGATGTTTTCCTCGAAGCCTTTATGGATATCAGTGCTCAAAAGGAAATTCAGAAAAAAGAAGCCGAATCCAATAAAGCGAAGTCGGAATTCCTGGCCAATATGAGTCACGAGATCAGAACGCCGATGAATGGAATTATTGGTGCCACCGAGTTATTGGCGAAGACACGAATGACGAAAGAGCAGAAGAACGTGGTGTCCATTATTGGTCGTTCATGTGACAACCTATTGAATATCATCAATGATATCCTTGACTTCTCGAAGATTGAAGCGGGTAAGATGAAAATCGAATCCTATGCTTTTAACCTGCGTTCAACGGTTGATTACCTGATGGATCAGATGTCTTTCCGTTCCCTTGAAAAAGGCATTGAAATACTCAGTGATGTTGAAGATACAATACCTCCGGTACTTATTGGTGATGAAAGCCGCCTGATTCAGGTGCTTGTTAATTTAATGGGGAATGCGGTTAAGTTTACTGCTGAAGGTGAAGTGGTGCTCAAGGTTGAGATCGAGCAACAAAAAGGAACTAACCTGATGTTGCACTTCTCAGTTGAGGATTCCGGAATTGGTATTCCTAAGAATAAGCTTGAGAAAATATTTGAGTCATTTACCCAGGCCGACGGATCAACCACCCGCAAATTTGGAGGAACAGGTTTAGGTACCAGTATCTCAAAAATGCTGGTAGAGCTTATGGGAGGTAAGATTTGGGTTGAAAGTCCAAATCCAAACTTTATGTGGTCTAAAGATAACCCGGGTTCAGTATTCCATTTTACACTGCCTTTTGTAATCGATAAGAATCATAAGACTCTTGAGCTTAATACAGAGCAGTTTGCACATGTTAATACGTTGATCGTTGATAATCATAAAACGAACCTGCTGTTGTTGAAGAAAACCCTGAACAACTGGCAGATCAAATCAGAGACAGTTAATGATGAGAAATCAGCTCTGAATATGCTGGATAACGATTCCAGGTTTAACCTGATGATAATTGACAGTCATGTATTCAGTAAGGCTGATGATAACTTTTTGAGGACTGTTAAACGCAAACAAAAGGACATCAAAATTATCCTGTTCTCATCTGAAAACAGGTGGAAAAATCCTGCCGACTTTAAGGGTGTTAACACTGTTCTTCAAAAGCCTGTAAAGCACACTGAACTGTTTAGTTCAATTGAGAAACTGCTGGTTGAGGGTAAAGGAGAGGTAAGTAGTGCCGAGGCGCAGGTAGCCGAGTTAAAAGAGCGCATTAAAGACAAGCAGATACTATTGGTGGAAGATAATATTATCAATCAGAAGATCGCAGAAAAAATGCTGTCACGACTCGGTCTGCAAACGAATATTGCCAATAATGGTCAGGAGGCCGTTGACATATTAACGGGCGAAGACAAAACCAATATTGATCTTGTTTTTATGGATGTTCAAATGCCGGTGCTTAATGGGCTTGATGCAACACGTAAGTTACGTGAGCAACAGGTGGAGTTACCAATTATAGCCATGACTGCCAACGCGCTTAAAGGAGACCGGGAAGTTTGTATAGACGCTGGTATGAATGACTACATTGGAAAGCCCGTTAAAATGGATGACCTTGAGAATATAATTGACAGATGGTTATAAGGACTGAAATTTTCCATTAAGTACAACTGCATCCAACTTCATGTTTTTAGCCGATTTAACAGCTCCGGCTTCATTATGGACTATTGGCTCTCCACGCACATTAAAAGACGTGTTGATAAGCGCTTTAATACCGTATTTCTTATCCAGATGAGATAGTAAGGCATAAACATAAGGATTGTCATCATGCTCAACTGTCTGTATGCGTGATGTGCCATCGACGTGCACCACACCTTCAATTTCTTTTTGCTTGTCATCAGCCACAAGAAAGTCAAGCAGCATATATTTTGCCAGGTGATGAATGGATTCTCGACCAGTGAAATAACGGGCGTTTTTACTCAGCATGATCGGTGCTACAGGTCGGTACCATTCACGTTTTTTATGGGTCATACTCACTTTATCAGCCAGCTCTTTTGAGTTGGCCAATGCAACGATGGAACGATTACCCAATGCCCGGGGACCAATTTCGCCATTATTGTTGCAGATAGCTACAACCTTGTTTTGCATTAAAGCCCTCGCACAGGTATCAATTTCATCATCTGAAAAAGCACATTCAGTATTATCTGATCGCCAGTTGTTCAGGTATGGTGAGTGGGGCTTGATTTGTTTGTGTTTCTGCCATTCAAAAAAGGCTGCCGCCCCTAATGATAAGCCGCTATCTTCGGTACAGGGCGGGATAAACACATCTTTAAACAGACCTGTGTCGACCAGTTGTGTATTGGCGACTATATTAAGCGCCGAACCTCCCGAATAGTACAAGTAATCAGCTTTGCTTTGGCCTTTTATTTGCTCAAGCTTAGCAATCAGTTCACGTTGAAAGATGCCCTGCATCGTGGCTACGATATCCTGTAAAAACGGGTCTTCCTGGTTAAGGTGCTGTATGCTCTTGTTAAAGTCAGATTTCGCAGCGGCAAAAAAGTCTTTTTTACTTCCCCATGCATCTGAAAAGTAATTGTTGGTCACCAGCCACTTTTCAATATCCTCACTGTAGCTGCCATATGCGGCCAGTCCCATCATTTTACCGGGTACGCTGTTTTGTTCCTTGAATTTAGCGCCAATAATTCCAAAAACGAGGGCATTGGCGTTAAACAAGCCCGACAGGTATTTGAAGTCCCAGTGGTACTCAATGGATTTTAATTCGTCATTGTTATAATGAAAAGCCGAAAAGTTACTCAGGCTGCCTCCTCCGTCGAAATGAACAAGTAAACTGTTGTTATTATAGGCACCATAGAATGGCAGGCAGGCACCAACGTGGGCCAGCTCATGGTTAATGGCATAGGCTTCTTTTTCGCGATCAAGCCACCAACATCTGCCTTTTTCAGGAAATACAGATAATGAATCATTTAGAGGAGCCTCAAACCTGAAACGTCCACACGATGACAGAAAGGTTCTGCCAACAACATTGTCAACAAATACCAGGTCGTAATCCGTATTTTTTAAAAGCCCTTCTTGTTTTAACAGATCATATATCTGTTCATGCAATGAATTATCATGTTTTTTCCTGCTAAGGCGTTCCAGCGTCAGGTGTTTGATCACCTGGCCTTTATCCATCAGTGTTAAAGCATGATCATGGACATAAAACGGAGTTTTACTATTAATACGGTCCTGAATACCGTAAATAGCTAATGTGGGCTTTGATGTATGCATTATTACTTAAATAAGAAACTGGGCAGCAATCGTTATAACCATTAGAAGCGTTATAAAAAGCTCCTGGATAAAACGGCGTCTGATAAGCGATAAAAAACGGGCAGTTACAATAGATGTTCCAATGGCCCAAATAGGCATTACCTCCAGTGAATAATAAGGAGTAATGGCTGCCACAACACTAAAAATGATCAACCAGATAAAAATACGATAGTGCTTACGTGTAATTATTTTTATGGCCGGTAAGATCCTGACCACAGCTAATATGGATATAAACACCAGGAAGATGATGATGCCATTGTAAATTTGAGAATAAATCGTATGCTCAAAAAAGGCTATTGTCGACACAAAATTTTCAAATATAACATCAACAAAAGAGGCAGACTGGTCGAACCAAAAATAGTATGTGAATGAAAACAAATAGGGCAGAAGCAGTCCCAAAACAGATGCAACGAATGAACGGATGTTCATCAGGCGCAGGATAAACATGATCATCCATAGCAGGATAACAAAGTAAATACCTTTGGCATAAAACAGGCTTCCTATGGAGAGCCAAAAGGAGGCTTCAAAGCACCAGGTCATCGGTTTACGCTGTCCAGAGGCAGAAAACAAACGCTCAATCCCCAGCATTAGCAATGGTGTGAAGAACCACACAGGATGAAGTTTTTGAGCCATCAGGTAACTACTGACAAGCAACATGTATATGAAGCCCGGTAAATTTGTTTGGCCACTAAACAGGTTGTAGCGGTTAACGATGCGGTTAACACTAAACATCATGATTAGTGCAATAAGCATACTGATTACTGATGCCAGCAGGTGGTTGCTTTTAAGAACGTTGATTACAAGATCCCACAAGGGCATAGGATTGTGATCATATGGGAAACTTGGTGAAACATCAAACAGAAGCGTATTGGTCCAAAAGCCAATCAGCAACAATGGCAGCAGGGCCAGGGCAACAATATCATTTCTATTGAATACTCTAAAAAGCATAATCTGCAGTTTAATATTTTGTCACCCGCAGATGACGCTTATAAACGCATATAAGTTGTTGATTAACTGTAATATTGGCGAATATCTGCGTTGTCTGCGGGTGAGAGAATTCCATTCCACTGATGGAATCAATATTATAAATCAAATCCGATATCAGAACGGAAATATTTACCATCAAAGTCCAGACTCTGTGCATTGGCAAATGACTGCTTTAGAGCTTCGTCTTTATTTGCTCCATAAGCTGTTAACGCAATTACACGACCACCTGATGTCACAACTTTGCCGTCATTCTCTGTGGTACCTGCATGAAATACCAAACCTTCAGTAATAGTATCAAGTCCGGTAATTTCTTTTCCTTTTTCATATGAACCAGGATAACCGCCCGAAACGCACATAACAGTTGTGGCACTGCGCTCATCAACTTCAATGGTTTTCTTGCGTAATTCACCTGCAGCAACTGCTTCAAACAAGTCAACAAGGTCAGACTTTAAGCGTGGGATAACCACTTCGGTTTCCGGGTCGCCCATACGAACATTATACTCAATAACCTGTGGCTCACCATCTACACTCATAAGGCCGATAAATACAAATCCCTTGTATGGAATATTATCAGCTGCCAATCCTTCAACAGTTGGTTTAACAATGCGGTCGTGTACTTTTTTCATAAAAACATCATCGGCAAAAGGAACAGGTGAAACAGCACCCATACCGCCGGTATTTAATCCGGTATCACCTTCGCCAATACGTTTGTAATCCTTAGCTTCAGGTAAAACAACATAGCCATGACCATCGGTTAATACAAATACAGATAATTCAATTCCGCTTAAGAACTCTTCTATTACAACAGTGCTTGATGCATCACCAAACTTACCGCTCAGCATCTCTTTTAATTCAGCTTCTGCTTCAGCCAGGTCATCAAGGATCAAAACACCTTTACCGGCAGCCAGACCGTCAGCCTTAAGAACATAAGGTGCCTTTAAGGTTTTCAGGAATGCCAGTCCTTCTTCCAGGTTTGACTGGGTTACAGATAAATAACCAGCGGTAGGAATATTATGACGCATCATAAACGCTTTTGCAAATTCCTTACTTCCTTCCAGTTTAGCACCTTCTTTGCCAGGACCGATCACGGGAACATGAGCAATTTGCGGGTCGTTTAAGACAAAATCTTTAACACCCCTGACCAGTGGCTCCTCGGGACCAACTACAATCATGTTAATGCTATTATCAATAACAAAAGCCTTGATGGCTTCAAAGTCATTAGGATTAATGTTAACATTGGTTCCTACCTGACTTGTACCGGCATTACCCGGAGCAATAAATAATTGTGTTAACTTTTCGCTTTGCGCCATTTTCCATGCTAATGCATGCTCGCGCCCTCCCGAGCCTAAAAGTAAAATGTTCATGTTTGTTATATTGATATTTACACCTCTAATTTCTTAAACTGATAACCCTCTTTTAACAACTTTTCAATGGATGCCGGCAGTGCGTAGTGCATTCTTTTCCATGCTTTTTCAGAGTCGTGAAAAACCAAAATAGAACCATTTCTGGTGTATTGCAGCACATTATTCAGCACTTCCGCCTGTGTAAGGCGCTTATCGTAATCCATGGATAGCACATCCCACATTACAATTTGATCAAACTGTTGCTTTAATGCTCCCATATACCAAGGATATAACTGTCCATGGGGCGGACGAAATAATCCACCAGGTATAAAGGGTTTAGCTTTTTCAATGTTGTCAAAATAGTCTTTGCGTGAACATTTCCACGCAGGTAAATGGTTATAAGCATGGTTACCCACGCTGTGTTCCCTTTTTATTAGCTCATCCATCATGTGGGCGTTTTTATCTGCGTTTTCGCCCACACAAAAGAATGTTGCTTTAATTTTGTATGAATCCAAAAGGTCCATTACCCAGCTGGTTTCTTTCTCAACCGGTCCATCATCAAAGGTGAGGTAAAGTGTTTTACCTTCCTCTTTCTTTCGCCACAATGTATGTGGGAAAAGAGCTCTTAAAGCTGCCGGTGGCTGAACCTTCCAACTCATTATTTATTCGCCAAAGAAACCCATGCGACGCATGTTTTTCTCATAATCTTCTTCAAGAAATTTCATTAAATCCTCACGGTTATACTGCTGAGCCATTTTTACTATTTCCATATAAATAGCCATGGCTGTTTCCGGGTCACGACCAGCTGTGGCTCTTTTATAATCAGGCAATGAATTGAAGTAATCCATTTCTTTTAAACGATCAGTAGCAAGGGATTTTAATATTTCTTCTCCCTTTTCAAAGTCATTAAGCCTGAAATAACCTTCGGCCAGGAAGATGCTGAAGTAATTGTGAGGAACGCGTTCTGCACTTAACACTTCCATGCTTTTATCAAGTATATTATGTGCTTTTTCGTTTTTACCTTCATCAATTAAAGCTATCGCCAAACGCGAAAGATTGTTTCTGATGTTGGTTGCCATGCGAAGATGATTTTCATCCAGGTATACATCCGGATTATCAAATCCACCCCATTTGAAATCTTCCATCACATTTTTATACATGCGTTCAGTGTCAACGCGACCAAACTGTCCATCCATATTAACAGTTTTGATTGGTACAACCTGGTAGGCAAATCCTTCTAACTGGAAGTAATCCTGCAAACTAACGTAATTGTCTGAACCAACAGTTACTGCGAAATAAATCGGACGCTCCCAATCGTTGTTTGAAATCAAATCCAGGATCATTAATTCATTTTTAAGGATCATATCCTTTTGCATATTAATGTCCAGTTTATTCGTAAGCAAATGAGCAGCATCTTCAGAAACAATACCACGTTGCAATATCTTCAGGCTGTCAACAGGAACTGTAAACTGCTTCGATGGCAGGTATTCAATGTAACCCGCATACTCGGGAACCTGTTTGGTTTTGGGGTTATCACTTGCTACAAAGTTGATGGCCTCTTTTAAGTCAACAGCTCCTTTAATTCGGTCAAGAAGATAAACAACGTCACGGCTACCTGTAACATACTGATCATGCTCTAAAGAGAAAGGCATTGGGTCTGATTTGTATGCTTTACGCTTCATTTGGTCAATGTACCAGTCTGTTTGAAGATAGCTTAAGTTACAAACACGAATATCGGTACGAATGCCTTCCACTTCCTGGGCATACCATAACGGGAAAGTATCGTTATCACCATTGGTAAATATGATAGCATTGTCGGAGCAACTATTCAGATAGTTATGAGCCAGATCACGAGCTACATATCGTTCAGAGCGGTTATGATCATCCCAGTTTTGATTGGCCATGATTCCAGGAACGAATACCAGAGATACTGTTGTTGCAAGCGTCGCTGCCACTGAACCTGGCACAAAGCGTTTAATACCGTTAACAATTGCCAGCACACCCAGACCAATCCAAATGGCAAAGGCATAGAACGAACCGGCATAGGCATAGTCACGTTCGCGCGGTTGAATAGGTGTTTGGTTCAGGTAAAGTACAATGGCCAGTCCTGTTAAAAAGAAGAGCAGCATCACAATCCAAAAACCTTGTTTGCCATTTTTTCCTGCATTGTATTGGAAAAGCAAACCAGCTAAACCAAGGATAAGAGGCAACATATAATATTTATTGCGTGCCGGATTATTGGCATAAATGTCTGGTAGTAATTCTTCGTTACCTAAACGTGATTCGTCAAAAAATTTAATACCGGTAATCCAGTTGCCTTTATGTATTTCACCATGACCCTGTATATCATTCTGCCGTCCCGAGAAATTCCACATGAAATACCGGAAATACATGTGGTTAACCTGGTAGTTCATAAAGAACTTAAAGTTTTCCCACATAGTTGGTACCATCAATGAGTTTGGTCGCCCTGTTTCATCTTCTATGGTTACACGTTTACCTTTCAGATTGGTCCAGCGTTTATACTCTGAAATGTGTCGAGGTTCACGGCTGTACATCCGCGGGAAAGTGGTTGTTGTGCGATCGTCAAAAACATATTCTGGACGATGATCCACTGTTTTATATTCGCCATCTTTCTTAATACGAACCGGTGCGCCTTTTTTATTACGCATGGCCTCGCGATCAAGAGGAGAGTTGTAGTTCTGCCCAAAGAATAAGGGACGATCACCATATTGCTCTCTGTTCAGGTACGACATCAGTGAGAAAACATCCTCTGGTGAATTCTGGTCCATTGGAGGATTAGCAAATGATCGGATAACGATCATTGCAAACGATGAGTAGCCAATCATAATAACAGTCACTGCTAAAATGATGGTATTGGCAATGACCATTTTCTTTTTGTAGGTAAACCAAACACCTGCGACAAGAGCAACCAACAGGAGAATCATATAAAAGATGGCGCCTGAATTAAAAGGCAGACCAAAACCGTTGACAAAAGCAAGCTCAAACCAACTGGCAACTTTTACAACACCTGGTATTATTCCGTAGAGAATACCACCCAGGATCACCGCTGAAATAGCTAAGGCCTTGATCGTATTGTTGCGGTTAACTTCGTACATTTTGAAATAGTAAACCATAACAATAGCAGGTATTGCCAATAAGTTCAAAAGGTGAACTCCAATGGATAATCCCATTAAGTAGGCAATTAAGATTAACCAGCGGTTAGAATAGGGCTGTCCGGCAACATTCTCCCATTTTAAGATGGCCCAGAAAACTACAGCGGTAAATAATGATGACATGGCATAAACCTCACCTTCAACGGCTGAAAACCAAAATGTATCAGAGAAAGTATAAGCTAATGCGCCTACTAACCCAGCGCCCATTACAGCCCAGGTTCTCCAGATCGGAGGCTCTTCCTCAGTGATAAATATTTTCTTTGCTAAATGGGTTATGGTCCAAAAGAGGAACATAATGGTTAAAGCACTTGCTAATGCAGACATCATGTTAATCATGAAAGCAACAGACGACGGATCGGGTGCAAATAAGGAGAAGAAGCGTCCCATGATCATAAAGAAAGGAGCTCCCGGAGGGTGACCTACCAATAATTTGTAGGAGGTCGAAATAAATTCGCCGCAATCCCAGAATGAGGCTGTTGGCTCAATAGTCATTGTATAAACGGTGGCAGAAATAAAAAAGGTAAGCCAGCCGAGTATCAGATTCAAACGCGTATATTGCTTCATAATTACTTAGTTTCAATACAATTGCACCATATATTCAATGGCAGTATTTTGACAAGTTCCAAAAATACAATTTTTTGTTTGTTTGACCTTTACAATAAACGCAAGTTTAATGATATAAAACTCTTTTGTTTACTTCTTGAAAAATATTCAGGTAGCCTGTACGGAAATTGTCTGGCACTGAAATTTTTTATTCCGCTTATCACCGGGCCTTGTCAATTAAAGCGAATTGCTGTAATTTTCTATCCTATAAACAAGAAAAGCTTCTGGTTATGAACAGGATACTCTTACTTTCTGCTTTAGTTATCTTTAGTCTTACTGTCAATGCTCAAAAAAGGCATAAGCTTTTGAAGGAGTACAAGAAGGGTGGTATTGAAAAAGCAATTGATGTTAAGGAAGTTCAAATAGATGATGTTATTGGAACAGCCAGGTACTTTCTTGGAATTGAGCATAAAATGGGAGGCACCGATCACAAAGGGCTCGATTGTTCAGGTTTGGTCTATGCAAGTTTTAAAAAACATGGTATTCAAGTGCCACGTTCTTCCTCTGAACAGGGAAGGGTAGGCAAGTTCATAGGTTCCAAAAACCGCTTGCAATACGGAGATCTGGTCTTCTTTCACATGGATTGGGATAGCGAGAAAATTGTGAACCACGTAGGGATCTACCTGGGCGATGATGAGTTTATTCATGTTTCAACATCGAAAGGATGTATTATATCGCGTTTAGATAATGAAGTATGGAAAAAGAGTTTCTTGTTCGCAACGCGGGTTTGGTAAATGATAATAATAACTGGTGTTTCTGATGCACAACCCACCCGGAACAAAAGGTTTCAGGCTTTGAATCAGCAGGTATTCTGTATATAAGGAGGAGTCAGAACATTAAAAGTGAGTTGTATGACAGTGCAGGATGACCCAACCACCTTTTTTATTTTCCATGAGTAAGGTTGATATCCAATTGCTTTCAACTACTTCGTGATCTTTCATTTTAACTTTTTCCTTGCCCTGCCAAATGCACAATGCCCTGTATGGGCTGATAGGTGTTGCTTTAACTGATTGTTCCAATATCTCAATGGATTCAATGTTTTCAGAAAGATATTTGTACAAGGTATGAAGTTGTTCGGTATTGTAAGTTTTGTTGCCTGCTATATAAACGATGTCATTACTGCTGTTCCAGTAGGACAATGATTTTTCGTAGTCTTCATTTAAAAAGCTTTGAGTAAAGTCGTTGATCGTTGATTCAATTTCGGCCTGCAGGTTTTGAGAATAGCAGGCAATTGACAAAAACAGGCTGAGTGTAATTGAAGAAGTAAGAAGTTTCATACGATTTGTCTTTGGGGTGTAATCAGACAAAGTTAAAAGCAGAAAATAAAATGGTCAATAAAAAAAGCCAGGCTATTTAGCCTGGCTTATCGTTAATGTGATTTTTCTTAGAAGGTTATAGCCAATGTAATGCCTTTTTGCTGACCACTTTTAAAATAGCCGACATTGACATTTTCCAGTTTCTCGCTGTATTCCTTTAATTTTCTGTTTCCTACAGAACTCAATACAATTCCTGTAACTGCCATTGGAATTCCTGCACTCAGAGACAATATGCCAATTGTGCCAGATGTGTCAGTTGTTGTCGTTGTGTAACCATACTCGTCAACCTCTTCTTCCCAGTCGGCCGATGCTACCAATGCTATGCCAATTGCAGTTAATCCGCCACCGATAATTCCTAACGTGGCACCGGTTTTCTTCATTTTGGTATACTGTTGGACTTTTCTTTCATAAAGAAGTTTGTTTTCGTCCACCTTTTGTGAAAAGGCATTAAGTGAAAACGCAATCAGAATTAATAAACAAATAAGTGTTCTCATTTTATTTAAAATATAGGGGTTGTGATTAATTTCTTATAAATTAAATAATTAACTATTATAATTCCAATCCTATCTTGTTGTAAACGAACGCAAGCTGATCATTCATTGCCGGGTTGTTAATTGTTTCCAACACCATTTTAACCAACTGTCCTTTTTCTATTTCCTGTTGGAATGTACTGGATGTCATCTGTTGTTCTTTTCTGTTAAGAGAAGCGTACCAAAGAAGATTGTTCAGGTGTCGCTGCAAAAGGATGTTGGCTAAATGATTTGCTTCATCTTCCATTCCACACTCGTAGGCAAGGTGAATAAGGGGCAAGTTTCCACTAACATCAGGAGCCGTTTCTATAGGAAGTTCCTTTAAACTTTTCTCGATAACTGATCTTGCATCTTTCTGTCGTTCGTTTTCAAGTAAATCAGCTGCCAAAAGGTTGGACATTTGCCTGTACTTTATAACATCAAATGTGCGGCGACAATAATGGTCGTAATAACTGTCGGAACCATTGCCCAAATCTATTTTATTCATAAAAATGTCGTAAAGAGCATCTGTTTCCATAAAAATAGGAGATGATTGATCCTGTGCATATGGCATTAGTTTATAAACAAGACCATCATAACGCAGGTGCTTTTGCAGGCCAAGGAATATTTCAGGATCAGCACCAATGGTAAAGTAGATAGGACGCTCCCAATTATTGGTCGCTAAGATATCAAGCAGAGCAATGTCATTTTTGTATAAAACGCGCTTGGAACATTGCCACTTTAACGTATCGCTATCATTGTAGGGCAAAGTAAAGCGATTGACAGGAGAAAAATCAACTTTCATTCCATTTTGCATTGGTAGCTTCGACGTCTCTTTGTTACTGCCAATAAATTGAACAACGCTTTGCAAAGGTGCATATTCATCACTTTGTTCCAGTAATAGGGCATAATCCAGATCTCCGGTTTTATACCTCTCCTGTGAGATGCTCAGATCCAGACCTTTGGTTTTGTTAACCGCATATTCAAGTTGTTGCACACACCAGTCGGCACCCATCAGACCATAGTTAATGACACGAATGTCAGTTCTGAATCCTTCCACTTCCTGCACATACCAAAGAGGATAGGTATCGTTATCACCATAGGTGAATAGAATAGCATTCTGATCGCATGAATTCAGATAACTTCTGGCTTGCATGAGGGCAAAATCACGCCCTCTACGATTATGATCATTGTAGTTTTGACTTAGCATTAAGGCCGGCACAGCCACTGTGATCAATGTTAGACCCAAGGCTGTTGATAAATAGCTTTTTGATTTCTCATAGATAAAGTGAGCAATGGCAAAAGCACCAAGTGCAATAAACAGTGCAAACGCATAAAAGGAGCCAACAAAAGCATAGTCGCGTTCACGCGGCTCAAAAGGAGTCTGGTTGAGATAAAGGATGATAACCGGACCGGTCATAAGAAATAACAGGGAAATCACAGCCAGGTACTTTTTGCCCTTGTGGCCTGATCTGTACAGGAAAAACATTCCTATTAAACCAATGATAAGTGGCAACATAAAGTATGTGTTTCTGGAAGGATTGTTAACACTTAAGCTATGGAGTTGGCTGCCCTCAGTCCGCTTATCCAGAAAAGGAATACCGGTTATCCAGTTGCCTTTATGCATTTCTCCATGGCCTTGTTCATCATTTTGCCTGCCTGAGAAATTCCACATAAAATAGCGAATGTACATATGGTTGACCTGGTAGATAAAGAAAAATCGCAGGTTGGTAACAAATGAAGGTTTTTCAGTGCTGTTTGGGTTTGCACCTGCCCATTGCTGATAGCCGTATTTATGAGTTGAATTGCTACTGTGCATGCGAGGAAAGAATCCGCTGCCAGCATCATCGTAATCATATTTGTCTGTTTTTTTATATTCTTCGTATTGCTTATCTGTTCGTCTGTATGAATCTTTGTAAAGCAAATCGCCGGTTTGTGTATTATAGTACTGACCGTATATTAACGGATTTTGAGCATATTGCTCACGGTTTAAGAAGCTATCGAGAGAAAAGACATCTGACGGTGCATTCAAATTGATAGGCGTATTGGCATCTGCCCGGATAATAATCATGGCATAGGAAGAATAACCAATTAAAAAAACAAGTGAGACTACAGCAGTTAAATGCTGCCAGTCGTTTTTAGTTCTTGTTTTAAAAACAATAAAAAATAATCCGCCGAAAATAATAAGAGTAAAAAGGAGCAGGCCTGAGTTGAATGGCAAGCCCATCCCGTTTACCAGCATAATTTCCAGTTTTCCGGCCAGCCAAAGCCCGTTTTGAATAACTCCAAATAATAAGAGGCCTAATATGCCACCACCTATTAAAAGCGCTTGCGCCAATAGCTTCCAGGTAAATGTTTGTTTGCGCAATAAAACGATCAGTATCAATACTGGTATGATCAAAAGATTAAGCAGGTGAACACCAACAGAAAGACCTGTCAAATAGGCTATCAGAATAATCCATTTTATTCCCGATCCGTTTTGTCTGTAGGCATCTTCCCATTTAAGGAACAGCCAGAAACAAAGGGCGGTGAAAAATACCGAGAGTGCATATACTTCTGCTTCAACAGCTGAAAACCAAAAGGTGTCTGATACTGCAAATGCTAATGCTCCAATAGAACCGGCTATGACGATTATTAAATATGACTTTAATGATGTGGTATACTGCTCAAATATTCGTCTTAGAATATGTTCTGCTGAAAAATATAAAAACATGACGGTTGCCGCTGATGCAAAAACAGACAATAAATTGGCTGTATATGCGATGTAAGAAGCATCGATGGCGAATAAGTTAAACAATCGACCTAACAGCAGATAAAAAGGAGCACCAGGAGGATGTCCAACTTCCATTTTGGCCATGCATGCAATAAATTCGCCACAATCCCACAAGCTTACGGTAGGAGCCATTGTACGCCAGTATAAAATGGTTGAAAGTAAGAATAGGGTCCAACCTGTAATCAGGTTGATTTTTTTTAAAGCAGTCATAATGTGTAAGTCTGTTTAGATTTTAAAGATAGTTTTTATCTTCAATAGATAAAGGTTTTAGTGCAGTAATGAATTGAAGGATTGGTAATGAGTGAAATGATGGAAAATTATTCAGGACTAGAATCACCTGAAACAGACGGTATAACAAGGATGGCTCAATATTTTTATAAAAAAATCTTGCATTGAAAGAAAATCTGTCTATCTTTGCATCGCTTTTGAAACAAAAGCATGGGAATTGTCTCATGGTGTAATGGTAGCACAACTGGTTTTGGTCCAGTTAGTCAGGGTTCGAATCCTTGTGAGACAACGACTTAACCTCCTATAAAGTAGGAGGTTTAATTTTTGTCTTGCTTGTCTCATGGTGTAATGGTAGCACAACTGGTTTTGGTCCAGTTAGTCAGGGTTCGAATCCTTGTGAGACAACCAATAAGCGGCTGAAGAGGCCGCTTTTTTGTATCTGTACCTTTCGTAGCGCTGGATTATAGGGATCACAACCATATTCTGGGTCCGGGCATAAATTTTACACAAACGATAGAGAAGAACTTCACATCTGTCACGCCTCTAAACTGCCTTCTGTTTTTATTATTTTAGGTTTGGGGTGATTAACTGAAATTTCAGTTTCTCCGTTGATGAAAAATTTAATAATATTATAGCTGTATGTCAGGCTGAATTGAAAATCGACGCAGTCAAAGCCTGATACATCAGAACTTGGGGCGTTGCCTTTTAGTGTTCGAAAAGATTCAAACATTCACATATATAGTGTTTTGCAAGCTGTAAATCAGCTCTCCTCCTGGCAAGGAGG